>CALFXV010000148.1 GCA_937957775.1 uncultured Methylotenera sp.
TGGATGGCCTGCTGAGTCAATTGCCGGTGGGCGAGGTGTGGGGCGTGGGGGCGAAGTTGGCGCCCAAGTTGCAGGCCATGGGGATTAATAGCGTGCTGGATTTAAAGCGGGCCGATGCGGCGCGCCTGCGCCAGCAATTTAGCGTGCTGATGGCCAAAACCGTGGCCGAGTTAAACGGCACGGTCAGCTTGGAATTAGAAGAAGTGAGCCCAGCGAAACAGCAGATCGTGCGCTCACGCAGCTTTGGTTCGCCGGTGTTCGATTACGATAGCCTGGCGCAATCCATCAGCTTGTATGTCAGCAGCGCGGCAGCACGATTGCGTGAGCAAGGCTCGCAGGCCGGCGTGGTGTTTGTGTTTATCCGCACCAGCCCGTTTAAACCCGATGCGCCTTTTTACAGCAACGGCCTCAGCGTGGCCTTGGCCGTGCCCAGCAGCGACACGCGCGATTTGCTGCAAGCCGCCTTGGCCGGCTTAAAGCAGATCTACCAGCCGAATAGAGCGTACGCCAAAGCCGGCGTTATGCTCAGCCAGTTGCAAGCGGCCGGCACGGCACAGCATGATTTGTTTAGCTCCGCGCCCAGCACGCTGAAGTCGGATGCCTTAATGCGGGCCATGGACGGCATTAACCGCAAGTTAGGCAAGGCCAGCATTAAGCTTGCCAGTGAGGGTTTTCGTAAGCTGTGGAAGATGAAGCAAGAGCATAAAAGCCCTTGCTATACCACGCGTTGGGAGGATTTGCTGCGGGTGGGTTAAGGCTGGGCTAAGGTTGGCATGCCGATTAAATGGGTTTTTCTTTCATGGTTTTACGTTCATGGTTTTACTTCTTTCATGGTTTTACTTAGGACGCATTCATGAACAACAACAGGGTGCTAGGCTAGGCCCACTGCATAATAGCCACACCCGAGCAAGATACCTTGCTAGGACTAAACAACAAACACTTTGGAGAATTATTATGTGGACAACACCAGCAGCTACAGAAATGCGTTTTGGCTTTGAAGTTACAATGTACGTAATGAACAAGTAATTCCTCACGGAATAAACAAAAAAGGAGCTTAGGCTCCTTTTTTATTGCCTGCGCTATACGCAAAGGCTTTCAAGCCCGCCTGCTTAGGGCAGGGTTTTCACTTTAAACGAGGCCACCTCGCCTTGGCGTGTGATGGTTTTGATGATCAGCACTTGCTTGTTTTTGCGGTATTGAAAGGTGCACGCGTCTATTTCCATGGAGATGCAATCCACCACTTCGCTTAAGCCTAGGCTGTGTATTTCTTGGGCATACAGGCTGCTGTTTTGAATGGCGAGGTTAGGCACGGGCTGCCAGCCTTTGGCCAGCAAACTGGGCCTGAGCTCTTGGTGGATGAGGCCGGGTTTAATGAAAGACAAGTCCGTGGCGGCTAGGGCGTGGGCCGATGCCAGCAACAAGACGAGTGCGCTAATTAATTTAAATAAGGTTTGCATGCTGGATTAGTAAGCCAAGGCGGGCTTAAGTTCAGCTCACGTTTTGACGCATGCTAAATGCACCCTTGCGGCGCCGGCGAACCCCAGTCGCTTTTTGCAGTCTTTATTGGGCAGGTAAATGGCGCGTTGCCATGATGCCGTTGGCCATATGAAAGTGCCCCAGTTGATGCGTTCCCCTACCTTACCCAGCGAGATCTTGCCCTTAACCATTTATTACGATGGCCTATGCCCATTGTGCCTGGCCGAAGTGCATTTTTTACAACAGCACAATCACAGTGGCTTATTGCACTTCAGTTGTTTGCAAGACGAGTCGGCGAGCAGTGGCATCGACTGCAAGTTGGCCATGCAAACCATACACGCTAGGTTAGGCGAACAAACGTTATTAGTCGGGCCTGAAGTATTTTTTGAGGCTTACAAACGCACCGATTTGCGTTGGGTGAATGCGCTGTTTTCGTTTGCCTTGATGCGCTTTGTGTACGCCAAAGCCTACGTGTTTTTTGCTAAGTATCGCCACCAAATTTCCAAAGTAATCGGCCCTTATTTACTCAAGCGCGTTAAAGCCCGTTACCCCTTAGCCACAAAAGCCGACGCAGGCAATGGTTCAGGTAATTTGACCTAAAGCAGGCCTATTGAGCAAGCCAGCCGGCAGAACTTTATGACAAAACTGTTCTCAGACAGCTACTATACGTTTATATGCACGGGCCCACTTTATGAAACAGACCATCACACATCTCCCCCTGGCTTTATTGGCCGCCGCCAGCCTGCTGTTGGCTGCACCCGCGCAGGCTGACCAAACGCCTAAGCCGGAATTCATTTTGGCCTTAAGCCACTCGGTGGCCAAGGTGCGTGTGCAAGATAAAAATGGCCAAACCGGCATAGGCTCGGGCGTGGTGGTGGCGGTGAATCACGTGGCAACCAATTGCCATGTGGTGGCCAACGCGCGCGGCATTGCCGTCAATAAATTGGGCAACAGCTACGCGCCGATTGCCATGAAAGCCGATTGGCGCCACGATTTATGCATACTCAAGTTTGACGATTTACCCCTCACGCCGTTTCCGCATGGCGACAGCACCGCCTTGCAATACGAGCAGCACGTGGTGGCCTTGGGCTTTTCTGGCAACGCGCCGCGTCCAACCGAATCGTTCGGCACAGTCAAAGCCTTGATCCCCTTTGACGACAGCGTGCTGATCCGCACCACCTCGGGCTTTAGCATGGGTGCCAGCGGCGGGGCACTGTTGGATTACCAAGGCCGGTTGGTCGGTTTCACCACCTTTAAAAGCCCGGGCCGCGATGCCTATTACTACAGCTTGCCGATGAAGTGGGTAGAAGCCTTGCTCAAGCAGCCCGACATTTTATTGACCACACCGATGGAATCGCCATTTTGGGACGTGCCAGAGAAAAAACGGCCGTTCTTCATGCAAGCCGTGCAACCGCTTAAAACCGGCGCATGGAGCACCTTGGAACTGATAGCCAGAACTTGGGTGAGTGTGGAAAAAGACAACGCCGAAGCGTGGATGCATTTAGGCTTGGCGCAACAAGGCTTGCAAGAGTTTGATGCCGCCAAGAAAAGTTACGCAAAGGTGTTGCAGTTGGCACCCAAGCATTCCAGCGCCATTTACCAATTGGGTGTGATGGCCAAAACCCAAGGCGATGAGCAGCAAGTTAAATTGATCAGTGCGCAACTCACCTTGATAGACCCAGACATTGCCGAAGACTACGAGTTGGAAGTGGGCTTAAGGCAGCGTGAAAACCCTTAAAGGGTAAGCCTAAGCCTGCGCTAAATTGGCAGGATGGGTTAAACGCAATCGCAGGTGGCTACCAGCAATTGGCTGGGTTTGGATGCCGTGGCGCTGAGCTCGGCATTTTTGGCGGGCTCAAATTTGTTTGATGTAGGTAACTTGCTTAGCACGAGGCCGGGTGTTGGGCTGGTAGGGGGAGCACTGTTAACTGCTTGCATGACTGTATCCTTTTGAGATGATTTGTATACTGATTGGGTTTCAGTGCACATACAGACTGGTCATGTAGCGAATAATTCCGTTTTGCTTTAGCCAAAGCGGCATTTTTTTTATGGCTGCGCTAGCAGCCGATCAATAATGCCAGATGGCAGCCGTGGTAGCCATCACGCTCTGACTGCTATAGCCATTGTTGTCAGGGAAAATGGCGTCTTGGCTGTCAAAGCCTCTTAGCTCGGTTCGCACAGTGAAATGCTGAGACACCTTGTAATCAAGGTTGGCTGAATAGGCCCAGGTTTTAAAGCCATTGGCGCCATTGCTTTTTACAATCACTTGGTTGGCGTCTTGGTAGTATTCGGCTCTGGCGCTTACCGACACCCTATCCGAATAACGGTATTGCAGCAGCGCCACCGGTGAAAACCACACATGATGGTGCTTGGCATGGGCGGCGGCTTGTTCGGCGCCGGTATCCAAACCGATGATGGCGTGCCAACGGTCGCTCAACTGAAATTGCCCGTAAAAATTATGAAAATACCGCGTTCTTTTGCCGTCCGTGGCTTGCTCTTCGCCTAAGTAGGCGCTGCTGTTAAGCGTGGTGTTTGCATTGGGCTTGTAGCTTAATTGGTAGCCCAAAGCCGGGTTGGTGCTGCCGTCTTTGGGGTTTATTTTTTGCCAGCCGTTTAACAGCAGACCACTGGCCAGCCACTTGCCATCGTCCGATGTGTAACTCAGTTTGACGCCTGTTTCAAAGTACGGCGAATTGTCTGCCAGTATGCTTCTGGTCAGCGTCCAGTTGTCTAGGCCTATGGCGCTTTCAAAACCGATGTGCGAGGGCATCACGCCGGCATCCAGCCATAGGTTGTGGCCAAGCTTTATGCCCACATTGGCCTCCAATAGGTGTTGCAGGATTTGGGGTTCGGCTGCGTAGTTGCTGCGCATGTAACTGCCGGCGCCTAAGGCTAGGTTAAGGCGCGTGTTGTCTGCTTGGTGATTAAGCTTGACCAAGCCTAAGTTTACTTTTGCGGTTTCAACGGCATTGTGGCTGTAAGCAAAACTCGGCCGACTGCGGGCGTTGCTCTGATTAAAATCGTGTAAATAATACCCCTCAAGGTAGGCGCTGAGCGTGGTGCTGCCGGTGTCGCTGGCGTTAATGATGCTGGATGGTGATTCATTGTCAGCCAGCGCGTTGGGGCTGAGCAGCAATTGGCCTAGGCAAAAAAGTACCCATGAAGCAAAGTGGCTAATACGTTTTTTTGCTGGGACGGTTGGTTGATGTTGCGTCGCTAACAAGGCGAATGGTAGGGGCTGCTTAGGGAGTCTAAATAAACTGGGCATAGCATTCTTCAAATAAAACCAAGCCAACTGACTTTGGGTGCGTGGTGCTGAGTAAGGGGTTATTTTAATGGGAGAGGCCAAGCTTGGGCTTATTTTCTGAATCTGGATTTACGACTGCGGTTTGCTTTGCTCCAATCGTAGGGCTCCCCATTGGGCAATTTGCCGTCAATCACACCTTCTGCGCCGAGTTGACCGACGAAGACAATTTTTTCGTCGTGCGAGATCTGATTTTTAGTGGTGACCCAAGCCGGTATTTTCTTTTTCATCGCGTTATCGGCATCATGAAATTTTCAGTGAAATAGAGGAAGCCATAAGGCTATCATTATCGATATGATTTGCGGTTTCGTCGAGAGCTTGTTGCTGGTGGCCGCAGAAATGAAAACGCCCCAATCATAGATCGGGGCGTTTTTTTTGGTGGTGAAAGAGGGACTTGAACCCTCGACCCCAGGATTATGAATCCTGTGCTCTAACCAGCTGAGCTACATCACCAGGTAAACCGGTTTTTTATTGCTTAAAACGCAAACAAGGGCGCAATTCTATTGTTTTAGGCGGGGCTTGTCAAAAATAGTTTCGCCTTAGACGTTAAAACGGAAGTGCATCACGTCGCCATCTTGCACGATGTATTCTTTGCCTTCTAAGCGCATTTTGCCTGCTTCTTTTGCGCCTTGTTCGCCTTTGTTTTTAACGAACTCGTCGTATTGAATCACTTCGGCACGAATGAAGCCGCGTTCAAAGTCGGTGTGGATCACGCCGGCCGCTTGCGGTGCCGTGGCGCCTTTTTTAACGGTCCACGCGCGCACTTCTTGCACGCCAGCGGTGAAGTAGGTTTGCAAGCCGAGTAGGGCGTAGGCCGCGCGGATCACGCGGTTTAAGCCCGGTTCGTCTTGGCCTAGTTCGGCTAAGAATAGCGATTTGTCGTCGTCGTCCAATTCGGAGATTTCCGATTCGATTTTGGCGCAGATGGCCACCACTGGGGCATGCTCGGCTTTGCCTAAATCCACTACTTTTTGCAGCAAGGGGTTGTTTTCAAAACCGCTCTCGTCGACGTTGGCTAAGTACATCACCGGTTTCACGGTGATTAAACAAAGCGGTTTTAATAGGCTTAATTCGTCGTTATCCAAGCCCAGCGTGCGCACGGCTTTGGCTTCGTTTAGGCCAGGCAAGATTTTGTCCAACACGGCCATTAATGCGATGGCATCTTTGTCGCCGCTTTTGGCTTTTTTGCCTTCGCGTTGCATGGTCTTTTCCACGGTTTCCATGTCGGCCAAAGCCAACTCGGTGTTGATCACTTCAATGTCGGACAGCGGGTCAATTTTGTTTGATACGTGGATCACGTTGCTGTCTTCAAAGCAGCGCACCACGTGGGCAATGGCATCGGTTTCGCGGATGTTGGCCAAGAATTTATTGCCCAAGCCTTCGCCTTTGGATGCGCCTGCTACTAGGCCGGCAATGTCGACCATCTCAAC
>CALFXV010000149.1 GCA_937957775.1 uncultured Methylotenera sp.
GGCCGCTAAAAAATCCTTAATCACCGCGCCCTGGCTAGCCGGCACCCGCAAGGCCACGGTGGCCTCGCCAAACTTACCCGAGCCGGACTTGCGCCCAGCCGCCGGCCGCTTGCCACCACGCTTCACCACTGTTGTGTTTTGATCATCCATTTGATTATTGTACAGCAATCAAACAGGATGCGGCTAGCTAAGATTTAAGCGAGATTAAGTAGCGTAGTAGTAGATTTTTATTCCTCCCACCAACGAAACTAAGCGCCTTGCGTTATAGTCTAGTTATTGGAAATTTTTTAATGCAAAGGAGACAAAAATGAAGAAATTACATTTAGCACTGTTAGCGGTTTTGGCTTTGGGTGTCAGCAGCGTGGCGTATGCCGATCACCATTGCAAAAAACACTGCGATGAAAAGCATTGCGATTACAAAAAGCACGGCATGTTGGATGCCGATGCCAATAAAGACGGCGTGATTAGCCGTGACGAATTTTTGGGAGCGCACAAAGCGCGTGCTGAGGAAATGTTTAGCGCCATGGACGGCAACAACGATGGCAAGGTGGATGCTGCCGAGCGTAAAGCGATACACGGCCACGGCAAAATGACCGGCAAAGCCGAAAGCAAAGGCCATGACCCAGAGCACTGCACCATGGAAGCTAAAAAGCTATACAACAAAAGCGATAAAGAAGATAAAGGCAGCGATAAATAAACCGCCCGCTGGGCTTAGGGCCAATAAAAAAGCCACCCTTGGGGTGGCTTTTTCAGTGTTATAGCGGATAATGCGCGGTGCAGTTTTTATACCATGGGATGATTAGTGGCCGATTAAGCCAAAGAAGTAGCCTATCATTAGTATGAGAAACAGCGTGATGGACAAGCCTATGCGCACGGTTAGCGCTTTAACGGTGCGGTCGCCGCCGCTTTTGTCTTTGGATAAAAAGAACAGAGCGGAGAACAAGCTGCCCACGATGACCAATAGCGTTAATACAATGAATACTTTTATTAACATAATTTATACCTAAGGATGAATTTGAGCAGCCATTATGGGTCAGAAAGCAGACAAATTCAATCTGGAAAAAATCGGTGATGCCCGCCATGTCATGTAAGGTATTTCAATTTAGCTTTAAACCGTCTTTAATCGGCAGCCTGGTCTGCTTGGTTTGCATACCCTTGTTTATTAATTTTGGCTTGTGGCAATACAACAAAGCGCAAAAGAAAATAGCCATACAGGCGGTTTACGAGCAGGGCAAAATAAACGGCGCGCTGCCTTTCCCGACGACGCTGCAAGGCGATTTAACTGCCGCTGATTGGCAATATAAAAAAGTCACGGTGAGCGGCGAATACTTGCCGCAATACCAATTTTTATTGGACAACCAGGTGGAAGACAACCGCGTGGGTTTTCATGTAATCACGCCCTTGAAGATCAGCGGCACGGCGCAGCATGTGTTGGTCAATCGCGGTTGGGTAGCCGGCAGCAGCACGCACAGCGAGGTGCCCAGTGTGGCGACGCCCAGTGGCGTGCAAACGGTGGTGGGGCAAGTGTGGGTGCCTAGCAAAAAAATATTTAGCTTAGAGGCCAAAACGCCGCCCAGCGAATTGGGTCAAACTCAGCCTTGGAAAACCGTGTGGCAGCACATGCGCCTAGACGAATACCAAGCGCGCGTGCCGTTTAGCGTGTCGACCATGGCGATTAAATTGGACCCGACCAGTGAGGCCGGTGGCTTTGTTAGAAACTGGACGGTGTCGGCCGAGCGCATCACCACGCACATGGGCTATGCCTATCAGTGGTTTGGGTTTGCTGTGGCCACCTTGCTGATTTTTATTTACATGAGCGTGAGCCGCATTCGGCCTGAGCTATAGAGGCTGAACTGACTGCTATCGCGGCGAGGCGCCGCTCCTACATAACACTGCATGCAGTCATAATGGAGAGCGAATTTAAAATAGCAATTAGCAGTGTGCTGCTCGCTCAGCGAGCAGTTACAATAGCGCGATTTAATTTTTAACCTTAACTTTTAAACAGAGTTTTACATGCAAAACGATAAACAAACTTTAGATCTAGCCCAGCAACGCAAAGGCCGCCTAGTGCTGATTTTGATGCTGACCTTTTTTGTGGTGCCACTGGTGGTGGTGATGATGATGTATCAATTCAACTGGATGCCGCACAGCGAAAGCATGGGCGATTTGGTGCGCCCTGCACGCTTATTAAACAGCGAGCCGGCTTTGCAAGAAGCCAACGGCCAAGCGCTACCGGCTGATTTTTGGAAAACGCGTTGGAGCATCGTCTACGTAGCCGACGATTGCCAAGCCGCTTGCTTGGCTAAGTTGCACGACATGCGTCAATTGCATGCGTCCTTGTATAAAGACGCGCCACGCGCGCAACGCGTGTTGATCACGCGCACGCAAGACATTGCTGCGATTAAACGCGATTACCCGGATTTGATTGTGCTCAACCAACCGACCGAGCATTTCGCGCCGTTTACTGCGCAGTTTAAAGTGGCGGAAGAAGACGTGGCGACCAGCCAGCGTTTGTATTTGGTCGACCCGCTAGGCCATTTTATGATGAGTTATAAGTCTGATATGCCGTTGGCCACAGTGCGTAAAGACGTTGCGCGTTTATTGCGTTTTTCATGGGCGGGCTAAGCATGCATCCTACTTCAAACGAGTTTCGTTATTTTAAAGGCTTGGTGTTAGCGGCCACCCTATTGGCTTTGTGCGTGGTGTCACTGGGCGCCTACGTGCGCTTAACCGATGCCGGTTTAGGCTGCCCAGATTGGCCAGGCTGCTACGGCACCTTAACCGTGCCACAAAGTGAAGCGGCCATCTTGCAAGCGCAAACCACTTACCCGGACAGCGCCGTGGAAGTGGGCAAAGCCTGGCGTGAAATGGCGCACCGTTATTTAGCCGGGACTTTGGGCTTGGTGGTGTTGGCGATTTTTGTATTGGGCTGGAAAGCGCGCAATGAAATTAAAAGCTCGCCCTACACTTCGAGCTTTTTACTGCTGCTAATCGGTTTTCAAGCCATGCTAGGCATGTGGACCGTGACCATGCTGCTCAAACCGGCCATTGTTAGTGGCCATTTGCTAGGCGGCATGTCGACCTTGGCGGTGCTCAGTTGGCTGGCGCATAGGCATTGGGGTTACTACTCCGACGGCATTGTGACCTGCCAGCGCTTGCGCTTGGCCATCCGCTTGGCCTTGGTCTTGCTGTTCATGCAGATCTTTTTAGGCGGCTGGACCAGCACCAACTACGCGGCCCTAGCCTGCACCGATTTCCCCACTTGCCATGGCGCTTGGGTGCCTGACATGGACTTTAGCGATGCCTTCCACATGGTGCGCGAACTGGGCTTAAGCAAAGACGGCAGCGCCTTGTCTTTGGCCTCGTTAACGGCCATCCAATGGACACACCGTGTTGGGGCTTTGGTGAGCTTTATTTACTTGGGCGCACTGGGCTTAACTACTTTAAAATACTGGCAATTAAAACGCTGGAGCGTTTTATTGTTGGTCGCTTTGATCACGCAAATCGCATTAGGCATCAGCAACTTAGTGTTGCATTTGCCTTTGGTGTTGGCGGTGGCACACAACTTCACTGCGGCTTTATTAGTGATCATCGTGGTGGTGTTGAATTCTAAAATTAGCGGTGGCAAAGCCAACTAGATTTACCCTTTTAATTTTTTTAATGGCATGGCCGAGCAATCTCCAGCCATGCCAAATAACGAATAAACCAAATAACGAGTAACCCATGACCAGTCAGACGCAAACCATGCAAAACTTAGGCGGTAGCTTTAAAAACTTCTTCTCGCTGTGCAAACCACGAGTCACCTCGCTTATCGTGTTTACCGCGCTCATAGGCATGTTCATGGGCACGCCAGGCATGGTGCCTTGGACATTGCTGATCGCCACCACCTTGGGCATTGCCTTTGCCTCTGGCGCGGCGGCCGCGTTCAACTGCTTAATTGAACACAAGATCGATGCCATCATGGCCCGCACCCGCGGCCGCGCTTTGCCAACTGGCCAAGTGTCGTCTGGCCAAACCGGCGTGTTTGCCACGCTATTGGGCGCAACCGGCTTAGGCATTTTGTATGTTTACGTGAACCCATTGACCATGTGGCTAACCTTTGCCACCTTTGTTGGCTACGCCGTGGTGTACACGGTGTTTTTAAAACCGGCCACACCGATGAACATCGTCATTGGCGGTGCATCGGGCGCCATGCCACCGATATTAGGTTGGGCCGCAGTGAATAACGTGGTGGCTCCGGAATCGCTGATTATGTTTTTAATCATCTTCGTTTGGACGCCGCCGCACTTCTGGGCACTGGCTTTATACCGCCGCGAAGAATACGCTAAAGTCGGCATGCCTATGCTGCCGGTCACGCACGGTGAAGCGTTCACCTTGCTGCACATTTTGCTCTACACCATCATTTTGGTGGCCGTCGCCTTGATGCCTTATGCCATGGGCATGAGCGGCCTTATCTACCTAGCCTCATCGGTGATTTTGAATGCCATTTTCTTGGCCTACGTGATTGGCTTATACCGCCAGTATTCGGATGATTTAGCGAAACGCACTTTTAGGTATTCCATCGTTTACCTCACCTTGTTGTTCGCCGCCTTGCTGGTCGACCACTACTGGTTTTTCTAAGCCAACGTTTGATACGATAATAAAAAAGCCACTGACTGCAGTGGCTTTTTTATTACTGCTGCTTGCCGACTATGCGTTTAAAGCGTATAGTTTTTCTATGTTTACCGTTATAGAATCCAGCGTTTTCATCAAGTATGCGCAGGCTATCTGGTCTGACGAGGAGCGCGTGGCATTTATTAATTGGATAGCCATCAACCCATTGGCTGGAGATGTCATACCGGGCAGTGGTGGTTGCCGAAAAATTCGATGGTCTAGACGCGGTATAGGTAAAAGAGGTGGCAGCCGTGTAATTTACTTTAACCATTTGGATGCAGGAAAAATTTACTTAATGATCGTGTATACAAAATCAAAATTCGACAATTTACCAAATGAATTTTTAGATCAACTAAAGAAGGAATTTAATCGTGCCTAAAGACATTGAAATGGAACAATTTAAAGCAGATCTATTAGCATCAGCTAAAGAAATAAAGTCTGGCAAAGTAGCCCGACAAACTCAAGTTGCAGTGCCTGATGTAGTCAGGGTAAGAAATACTATGGCGCTCTCACAAAGCCAATTTTCAACCCTAATCGGTGTATCCGTTCGCACACTGCAAGGATGGGAACAAGGCCGCATTGTGCCATCAGGCGCAGCTAGAACACTAATTACCGTGGCATCTAAGCACCCTGAAATATTAAAATCACTATTGGTAGCCTAGGCTACCGGTAGGAGCAGCAAAAAAAAGCCCCGACTCAAAGGGGAGAGAGCCGGGGCAAAATGCCTTAAATTTTAAGGCTTCCGCTCAGGGAGGAAGAGCGGAACGCTAGCTAACAATTGCAATTAGCTATCATGTGGTGTCAGACTGAACGCCCTTTCCTTTGGTTCCGATTCATTTGTAATAGTTTGTGATGCCTTAGCGCCTACCTTTTGGCCTATCCCATGCGATAATAAGGCCATGGAAAATCAATCGAATTTACTTGCCGATCTGAACAACAAGCAATTGGAAGCGGTGACCTTACCGCATCAATCGGCCTTAATTTTGGCGGGTGCCGGCAGCGGTAAAACACGCGTATTAACAGCGCGCATTGCCTGGCTGATTCAAACTGGGCAAGTGTCGCCCACCGGCTTATTGGCCGTGACGTTTACCAACAAAGCCGCCAAGGAAATGTTGACCCGCATCACCGCCTCCTTGCCGATTAACACGCGCGGCATGTGGGTGGGCACGTTTCATGGTTTGTGCAACCGCTTATTGCGCGCCCACCATCGCGAAGCCGGCTTGCCTGCCAGCTTTCAAATTCTAGACATCGCCGACCAGTTGTCCGTCATCAAACGCTTGATGAAATTGATGAACGTGGACGATGAAAAATTCCCGCCCAAGCAAGTGCAAAACTTCATCAACGGTTGCAAAGACGAAGGCATGCGCGCCAACAAAGTTGAAGCCTACGACGCGCATTCGCAAAAGATGCGGGAAATTTTTGAAGAATACGACAAGCAATGCCAGCGCGATGGCGTGGCGGATTTTGCCGAACTGCTATTGCGTTGCTACGAATTATTGGAGCGCGACGCCAACATCCGCCAGCATTACCAAAGCCGTTTCAAATACATCTTGGTCGA
>CALFXV010000150.1 GCA_937957775.1 uncultured Methylotenera sp.
ATTCAGCGCTCGGTTGGCTGTGCTGTTGCCAGCGGATGTGTTGATGCTGGTGTTGGCCGTTAAGGCAATGGCGGTGCCGGCATCGCCCAAAGTGGTCGGCCCGTTGCTGGTGAAACTACCGCCTAAGGTCAGACTGCTAGGAGTGGTGGCAGTGAAGCCAGCGCTAAAGGTGAAGGCATCCGTGGCGGCGTTGCCTAATTCCAAGCTGCCAGCGTTAGCAAAAGTGGTGGCGCTAGTAATGCTGTTGCTTGCCCCGGTTAGGGATAAATTGTAATTGCCGCTACCGGTATCCAAGCTGCCCACCTGCAGGTTACCGGAAGCGCTGACGGCGCCAGTCTGTGTATCCGCCACTTTCAAGACTAAAGCACCCACACTGCCGCCGCTAAGTACCATAGAGCTGACGCCTATGCTCACATTGTTCGTACCAACCGTGTAGGTTTCACTTAGCCCTACGCCAATATCGTGCTCCCACAATACAACCGTGCCTGCTAACACCACAACTGATCGTGTTTGATCATTAATCGAACTAAAGTATGTTGCAAAGGGATAATCGCCTGCCCCTGAAAAATTACCCAATAAAGTGCCTGTGCCCCCTGTTGATCCATAGAGCGAAACGCTAGGAGTAATTGAACTTAAAATGTTGCCGGTTACGCCAATCCCACCCACGCCTGCATCGAGTAATAGGGTTAAATCACCTGCTGCCACAATGTTACCGCTGATGCTTAAGTTTGCTCCCACACCGCTGCTACCAGCGGTGCTATCACCCGTCGTATCAAGCGTGGTGTTGGCGGTCAAGGTTGTGTTAGAGCCTATGCTCAAGGCACCTGCCGTTAAAATGGTGCCCGCGGTAGTGAAGCTACTTGGTGCAGAAACGGTGAGCGAGCCCAATACTTTAAAGCTATCACCGGCGCCATTGTTGATGGTTAATGCGCCTATGTTATTCAAGGTCAGTGCATAAGTAGTCGAACCCGATGTACCGATGACGCTGGTGCCACTGCTGCCAGTATTCAGGGCTAAAGCATAACTGGTGCTACCGGTCACCAAGCTAGCAGCCGTGATGGTGTTATTCACGGTAATGGTGCCAGATTGATTAACCGTCCCTAAGCCCAGTATGCCTATGTTGCTTAGCACCGCATTGACGGTTGCAGTATTGGTGCCACTGTTAATGGTTAGGTTGGTGCCGCCGCCGGTTACGATATCGGTGCTGGCATTACCCAATGTGATGGCGCCGCTGTTAGTGGTCAGGGTGCGCGTGCCAGCGCCACTTAAGCTGATGTCGCCGCTTAGGGTAATCACGCCGGAATCCGTGCTCAAATTACCACCGGTCCATATCATGGGCCCAGTGATAATAAATGAGCCGTCGGTGCTGGTGGCGGCGGCCAAATCAAAGGCCATGCCAAAGGTGCCGGTGGTAATGAAATTGGCCGAACTGCCAAAACTCAAGCTAGTTTGCGTCATGATGTCGCCGGAGTAGCCGGCGCCGCCAAATGTCACCAAGCTAAAATCGGCGCCCAAATAACCCAACTCGGTGACGGTTAAATTCAACACATTGGTGTTGCTGTTATCCGAGCTGCCTAAGTAAGTAGCACGGGTTAAGGTGGTCGGAATAATCGTTAGGCTACCGGTGCCGGCGAAGCTGCCGAAAAAGTTGATTTCGTTGGCGGTTAAGCTGGTGTTGCCCAAATTCGCCAAGGTGCTGCCAAAGCTTAAGGTGTTGGTGCCGGCTGCCAAAGTTAGGGTATAGCCGGCGGCATTCACCGCCCCATTAAGGTTTAATGCGGCATTGGCCGCAGCCGTGCTAATCGATGTGTTGGCGCCTAAGGTAATGCCAGTGCCACTGTCGCCCAGCGTGGTAGTACCGCCGGCGGTAAAGCCACCGGCCAAGGTAATAGCACTTGGTGCCGTGACGCTTAAACTGCTGCCAAATGTAAAGGCATCGGCGGCGGCATTACCCAATACCAAGTTGCCGGTGTTGAGGAACTCCACGGCATTAGTGATGCTGTTGGTGGATCCGGTTAAGCTCACGTTGTAAGCATTGCTGGTGGTGGTGAAGGTGGGCGTGCTGACATTATTCAAAAACGACACCGTGGCCGCACTAGCAGTATTGCTCAGCACTATGCTGGTGCCGGTGGTCACCGCACCAGTGATGGTGGCGCCGCCAGAATGGGTCAGGCTTAAGGTGGCGAGTGGCGTGGTCGCGCCTATTGCACCGCTCACGGTTACGACACCACCGGTGCCGGCATTGATGCTTAAGGATTCGGTGTTGTTGGTCGTGCCGTCTATGCTGCTGCTAAATTGCATGGCACGGCCAGTGGCACTGCCGGTGGTGCTGGCCAAACTGATGCTGGCGCTCAACACCACGGGGCCGGTGTAGGTTTGCGTGCCGGCCGTGGTGACGTTATTGCTTAAAGTAATCAGCGTGCCAGTAATGCTCAAGTTGCCGGCCACGATTTCTGCTGGGTTCAGCGTGGAGACTGCGCCACTGCTAATCGTTAAGGCGTTCGTGCCGCTGTTGAGCGTGTCTTTAATGCTAATGGAGCCGGTGCTGCTACTGCGTAAGGTGAGCGTTTGCGTGTAAGTAAAGGCGCTGGCGTAATCCACCGTGATGAGGGCCGTGCCGGTCGTGCTGCCAAAAATTAAACTACCAAACTTGCTGTTAACAAAGCCCAGCTCCGTGTCATCCAAGGACAAATCACCGGCCGCCGTGCTGCCCAAACCGATAGTCTTGCTATTGGTTCTTGGCTGTATGGTTAAGGTGCCACCCGGTGAGCCAGTCAGGTCAGCCGCGATGGTCAAGTTGTCAGTGGTCATGGTTAAGTTAGCTGAGCTAATCACGCTGAACACTTTAGTCGCAGCCGTGCTGATGTTGGTCGCGGTGATCGCAGTGGCGCCTGTGCTGTAGAAGGCATCCAGGAAGGTCGCGGTGCCAGCCGTGATAGTGGTTGCGCCAACCGCTTGGCTGGCGCCGACCGCCCCAGCAAATTGCAATGTACCGGTACCGACATTGATGCTTAGGCTTTGCGCGCTGCTGATGCTATTGAGTGTGCTGCTAAAGCTGATGTTGTCGTTGCTGGTGGTGAAACTGGCGGCACCACCAAAGCTGACCGCAGCACTAAAGGTTTGTGTATCACTGGTAGTAATGCCAAGGGTGCCAGCAATAGTAAATGAGCTAGCCGCGCTGAATAGGCCGCCAGTCATGCTGGTGTTGCTGATGGGGTAAAGGTTACCCACTGCGGCATTAAA
>CALFXV010000151.1 GCA_937957775.1 uncultured Methylotenera sp.
AGCGGCACCATCACCATGCTCTGGGCTGGCTTAGCCAAGTACATGCAAATCCACAATTACGAATACATGATAGGTTGCGGCAGCATCAGCATGTATGACGGTGGCCATGCGGCAGCCAGCTTGTACACCAAACTGGCGGACGATTACTTATCGCCATTGGAATACCGTGTGTTCCCGCGCAACCCTTTACTTAATCCTGCCTTGCGCACCGACATGCAAGTGGCTTGCCCACCGTTAATCAAAGGCTATTTACGTTTAGGTGCCTACATTTGTGGTGAACCAGCATGGGATCCCTATTTCAACACAGCCGATATGCTGGTAATGTTACCGCTATCTAAAATCAACCCCAGATACGCTGCGCACTTTTTAAAATAAGCAGTTTGCTTTTGACCAGTAGCGCGCTATCAAACCACCTTTTGCCCATCACTCAAGAAGCGACCACTAAGCGCCTTACTCGTTACTACCGACTGACCCGCATCGCCCTTCATACCTTAAGCGGTGTGGCGATGGCGGCGATGGTCATGCCGCTTTCCAGCAAAAATGGCCGTTTGGCCATCATCTTGTGGTGGAGTAAAACGCTGCTGCGCATTTTAAACGTGCAAGTAAAGGTCTACGGACAAACCCCGCCCACTTACGCCAGCGCCCGCAACAACCTATTGGTGGCCAACCACATTTCTTGGCTGGACATCCACGCCATCAACAGCTTATTGCCGGTGCGTTTTATCGCCAAATCGGACATAAAATCATGGCCAGTGTTTGGCTATTTGGCTAAAAAAAGTCAGGTTTTATTTATCGAGCGCGGTAAACGCCAGCATGCCACACGCATCGTCGACCTCACCACGCAAAGTTTAAAAGCCGGCGACAACGTTTGCTTGTTTCCTGAAGGGACCACCACCGATGGCACTTGCATTGCCCCCTTTAAAGGCAGCGTGATGCAATCGGCCTTGCAAGCCAAATCCACTATTTGGCCCATCGCCATCCGTTACCCCCGCCTGGACGGTGGCATCAATACCGAGGTGGCCTATGCCGGCGAAACCACGCTAGTGGAATCCATCCTTAGTGTCGTAGGCCTTCAGCAAGCCATCCTAGAGTTGCATTTTCTGCCGCCTATTTTATTTGAGCAGGAAGCAGCGCAGCAGCATCGCCGCGATTTGACTCAGCACATACAGCAGCTGATTACGAAGAAATTAAAGCTTTAAGCGTTTAGGGTTGTCACGCGGATCGGACGGCACCTGGCTGATCGCCATAGTCTGCAGATTCATGGCCGTCAGTTGCCCGCCCCACAAACAGCCGGTGTCCAATGCATAAACGTCGCCTTGCTGTTGCAAGCCCAGCGCCGACCAATGACCAAAAATCACTTGAGTGCCTCGCGTGGCTCGATTTTTTAGGGAAAACCATGGCCTGTAAGGCGCCGGCACGTCTGCCAACTCACCCTTAAACTGAAATTCCATTTCACCGTCTAGGGTGCAAACACGTAAGCGGGTCAAGGCATTGGTAATGACCCGCAAGCGGTCTATGCCGGTTAAATCGGCTTGCCAGCGGTTGGGTAAATTGCCGTACATGTGCGCTAAAAATTCCAGATGTTTAGGCCCTTGCAATGCCACTTCGACCTCAGCGGCATAGTCCAGGGTTTGCGCCAACGTCCAGTCTGGCAATAAGCCGGCATGCACCATCAAATAGGCCTGCCCGGGCGCCACTTCTGCATGGTAGGCCAGCGCTTGATGACGCAGCCAATTTAGCAAGGCATCTTTATCTGGGGCGGCTAACAAGTCGTCTAAGGTGTCGCCCTTGTGGGCATTAACAAAGCCAGCGGCCACTACCAAAGCGTGCAAATCGTGATTGCCCAGCACCACATGGATAGAAGATTGATGCGCGTAACACCAACGCAATACATCAAGTGAGCCACTGCCGCGATTAATCAAATCACCGACTAACCAAAGCCGATCTTGCGCAGGGTCAAATTCAATGCGCGCCAACAAGGCTAAAAAGGCCTGATAACAACCTTGTATGTCGCCTATCGCATATTGAGCCATGTTTAGCTTTGAGAAAATAAAAAACCACTTAACAAGTTAAGTGGTTTGATGTGGGGTAGCCATAGCATAACAAATGTCCATGCAAGCTAGCGCAAGCACCAGCCGCACGGATCGTTTATTTCGCTGGCGCAACGGCAGCTTCAGGGGCTTTTACTTCTTCCACTGCGGCTGCGACTTTTGGTTCCGGTGCTTTAAAGCTGGCACCACTGGCATTGGCCATATTGGCTACGGCGTTGGCAATTTCCCCATCGGTTAAGGCCGGGTTACCACCACGCGCTGGCATAGAACGGATACCGTTAATGGCGTGTGATACCAATACATCGTAACCTTGTGCAATACGCGGCGCCCATTGGCCTTTGTCACCGATTTTTGGTGCATTCATTAGACCGGCCGTGTGGCACATGCCGCAAACGGCTTTAACCACTTCTTCGCCGCTCTTGTCGACGTGTGGGCCGGCATCCGCAACCGCCACTTCCACGGTGGCCACAGGTTTGATGTTCTCATCGGAAGCGCTAGTTGCAGCAACCGTTTCCGTTGCAGCCGCTGCAGGCTCGTTAGCCATACCGGAAGATTTAGCAATCAAGGAAATAATTAAGGTGAAGGCTAAAATAGCGCCCGGTATCACCAAGATTAATTGCCATAAACTCGAGCCTTTGTATTCGTTACTCATATCAGTCCATTTCTACACATAAATTAAAGAGGTGGGTGATTATACCTGCACTTTATCGCCAGGTAAAAGGACTTAAAAACCCAGCCAAGCCGCCCCGATAGGCAATGCTTTGCTATAATGGCAAGCTCTTTTGCGCCCGTAGCTCATTTGGATAGAGTATCGGTTTCCGAAGCCGAGGGTAGTGGGTTCGAATCCCGCCGGGCGCGCCAAAAAACGAAAGGTCGACTGCATGCACGAGTCGGCCTTTTTTTACCTTCAAGTCTCAAACTCCCCATCGTCGCGTTTGCCAGAATTCAGAGCGCATCCATCATTCTTATATTCTATTTATTTATAACTTTATAAAAAAATATTCTTTTTAATTGTTTAAGAAAGTTTATATAGTGCATGCATTCGCAATTTACGAACTTGATTTGAGGTTAATCCATGACAGTAATCAACCAAACTATAGCAAGCACAGCCACATCACGCGATGTGTCACAGGAAATTTTGCGTGCGGTTGACGAGCTAAAAAATGGCTCGGGGTTTGGTTCGATAGAAATTGTCTTGCACGAAGGCCGTGTAACGCAAATTGAAAAGCGCGAGAAAGTCAGATTTAGCCCTGATAGCAAAAAATCCTATCCTTCTGCAAAAGCAGTGGTTTAAAAAAATAAAAGAATGGCTCATCCAACTGATCAATCAGCAGTATGGCCGGAGATGAAAAACATGACCACAGTTAAATTAAATAATAAATTCTTAACCCGTCAACTGATAGCTGCCGGGCTCATTTTAAATTTAGGCATCTCGTATAGTCATGCCGAAGAAACAGCCGTGACCGCAGAGACGGATACGGTTTCCGTAGAAGAAAAAATTCAATCACGCTTGGCAGAAATTGCGGCCGAGGCTCGCGCAGCAGACAGAGCAAAAAATGGCTACTACGTTGAAAGAAAAAGTTACGGGACTGGGAAAGAAACGGATCCACCACGCTACGTAAAACAGGCTAACAAAACCTGGCTCAAAGACTACGATGCTTTTCTGGATAACGATTGGCTGGACTTAGGCTTAGAGTTTCGTGCCCGCCAAGAAATTCGTGACAACGATTTTAGACGAGATAATCAAAACGTTGATGAGCCATTATTGCTTAGAACCCGCGCCTATGTGGGCATAAAAAACATATTGGATCCCTTGAGGCTTGCGGTTGAGGTTCAGGATTCAGGGCGTAGTTTTGGCGATTACACGCGCCAATACGACACCCGAGATGTCAATCAAGCCGATATATTGCAGGCCTACGCCGAGCTTAATTTTAAACAAACTTTTTTGGGTAAAGACGCACTAGGCAACGAGCGTCCCATATGGATACGCGCTGGTCGACATGCCTGGGAAGCTGGCGATCGTCGACTTATAGCACGAAACGAATGGCGCAACACCACCAACACATTTGAAGGCATCAGATCGAACATAGGCGAGAAGAAAAATGACTGGCAGCTAGAGCTGTTTGCCGTTAAACCGGTGCAACGCTTTACCAACAGCATTGATAAGGCCGATGACTCCCAACACTTTTACGGCTCCATTTTGAATTACCGTGGCTGGTCGGATTTGGTGACCTTCGAACCTTCTTATTTCTTACTGAAACAAGATGGCAGCAAGGTTAAATTCGATTCAAATGGTAAAGCTGCGGCAACATCTGCAAAAATTGACCGTGAAATTCATACTGCCGGTCTTAGAGCCTACGGGCAAATACCAAAAACACAATGGGATTTTGATGCCAGTTACCTTCAACAATGGGGCCATCAAGAAAAAACGCCTGGAGGAGTTGTGTTAGATCATGATGCCCATGCGTACAACGCAGAGATAGGCTATTCGTTTAAACACCCATGGAAACCACGTTTTAGTGCATTTTATGGCGTTGCCACCGGCGATAAAGACAATAGCAGTACTGACACTAAAAACCAACGTTTTGAACGCTTGTTTGGCTTTGCCCGTCCTTGGTCCAACGACGATTACATCCAAATGGAAAACATACGCACGCCTAAGGTTCGCCTCGAGTTTGAGCCTAATGTAAGCTTTTTGGACAACGTTAAAGTCGATACTGGATTCAGTTGGTATCACCTAGACAGCGCCAATGATCGTTGGAATGCTGGGGCAAATCTCAGAGACACAACTGGCGCATCCGGTAAAGATTTAGGCAAAGAATACGACTTACGTGTGCGCTTTCCTATCAACCAATACGCATCACTTAACTTAGGTTATGCCTACTTTTGGGCTGGCGACTTCGTGAAGACCACATCCCGCCGAATTACTGGCCAATCAAATCGTGATGCAAATTCACAGTTCTTATACACCGAATTAACCGTATTGGGTTTCTAAGCCCATTCAATATTAATTAAGGAAAAAACATGACATTTTCAAAAACCATTAAAAAGACATGGCTGATTGCGAGCTTATTACTCCCGATCGCGGCGGGTGCCGCAGAAATAAGCTTACTGAATGTATCTTATGACCCCACGCGCGAGCTTTACCAAGAGTTTAATGATGCATTTGCCAAGCACTGGCAGGCTAAAACAGGCGACAAATTAACCATTAAACAATCTCATGGCGGTTCAGGTAAGCAAGCGCGACGATCTGAAATTTTGTAAAGCGTATTGCGTGATGCTCATGGAAATGGCCGGACTAATCGGCGCGAGGATTGAACCAAAATGAAAACAGCAGCACAGATAAACGCGGAGCGATTTGTTAAAACGCTCGTCGAGAAAAATCAAC
>CALFXV010000152.1 GCA_937957775.1 uncultured Methylotenera sp.
AAGAAAAGCACCGACCCTTGGTTTGATAAGCCTTATGAAGCGGCGATGGCGCATAAACAAGCTGCCGTTAAGGCACCGACCAATAACAGTAAAAAAGCCCCGGTGGCAGCCTTGCTGGGTGGCATCATATTTAATAAATAATTAACCACAGGTGGTTATATACAACCACCTTGGCTAATTTCAACCTATTACCACGCCTAAACTGAAACGGCACTCAAACACAGTTAAATTTTAATACCCATTAAATTCAAGGCATTAGCGCTAAATTTACTGACCCATAAAAACTGGCACAGTTATCGCATTAGTTACGGCAGAAGATCCAAGCAGTGAAATGAAGCGCGTCATAATTTGAAGGGTTGTGTGTGCGCTTAGTGGGTGGATTTTTTATTTGCATATTAATAAAGCAGAAAAGGCGCCTTAGGCGCCTTTTCTGCTTTATTACGGATTATCGAAAAACGATTAAGTATTACTCTTTACCAATTTGGTAAGCTTCTTCGCTTTCTTCTACGATTTTGCCAGTTGCGGCATCCACTTCCACTTTGTACTCTTTACCGTCAGCAGCCGTGATGTCGAATTCGTAAGAAGCTTTACCATCTGGCTCCACTTCGTATTCTGTTTCCGTCACATTACCTGGGTGAGCCGCTAAAGCCGTGGCTTTTGCCGCCGCCTCCGTTACCTTAGCCGCAGCTTTAAACTTCGCGTCATCGGCCTTCACTTCTTGCTCAACTTCCGTGACTTTACTTGTTTTTGCATCGACTTCGATGTCCCATGATGTGCCGTCAGCAGACTCAATATCAAACTCGTAAACGCCGTTTTTGCCTTCGTTTTTGAATTCAACTTTAACAATTTTGCCATCGTGTGATGCCAGTGCTGCTTTAACGGCTTTACCTAAGGCGTCGTGTGATTTAGGCTTTAGGCTATCGTGACCAGCCATAACAGAATTTGCAAAAAAAGCAGCGGCAATTAAACCAGCACCTACAGTTAAACGTAACATTTTATAAATCTCCATTCGTATTAAATATCTCGGCATTGGGCGATTAAGTCGTCCGACTTAATACGCGTAATCCGTAATGTTAATTCTACCAAAACTAATGTATATATCTGATTAATTTACACTTTATTACAAAGTGGTTATAAATAACCAGAAAAAAACCTAACTTTTGATGAAACCAACCAAAATAAGTTCAATCCTCTAAAGGATTAAACTGCGGTATGCATACAGCTAGATAATGCTGCTTAATTGAGTGGATTTATTGCCAGCAGAGATTAATAGCTGTTGCCGGTGAATTTTTTGATGTCGCGCAATTGGCGCTTAGTTGGCCGACCTGCACCGCGCTCGCGTTGCGCGTGGGCATCCCAGCCGGCGGCCTTGAGGTTTTCTCGCTTAGCCTGACTGGCCGGTGTTTCTTGGTAGAGCAATGCGGCCTCCGGCGCGCCCTTGCGTACATTGGATAAAGCCAACACGGCCACTTCAATCTCGATATCCCGCGTGCGTATGGCCACCAACTGCCCAGCTCGCAATTCCTTGGCCGGTTTGACCCTATCGCCATCCAAATGCACTTTGCCTGTGTCGATGGCCATGGTGGCTAGGCTACGGGTTTTAAAAAAACGTGCCGCCCACAACCATTTGTCTAACCGGCATTTGCTTTCCACTTCGCTATTCCTATTGCTTTAAATCTACAAGATGGCTTAACGCGACCGCTCTAGCAAGGTGGTTTTTGGTAGATTTTGCTCCAACACCAACTTGAAGGATGCCAAGGTTTCAGTTGCTAAGACGCTAACGGCTTCAAGGGTATGATTCGTGAGCAGCAATATGCCTTCTGCCACATTATTCATGGTGTTAATATGAAATTGACCCTGCGCCACCGCCTCCACCACTTCGTCCGCTAAGATAAGGTGACGAACATTGCGACCTGGGATTAACACGCCCTGCGTGCCATCTAAGCCTATGTCTTTACATACCCTAAAGTAGCCTTCTATCTTTTCATTGAGGCCACCCACCGGCAGCACTTCACCGTGTTGATTTAAGGCGCCGGTCACGGCTATGCCTTGCTTAATAGGCAGTTTAGACAATGCCGACAAGAGCACGAATAACTCCGCGCACGATGCCGAATCGCCATCGACGCCGTTGTATTCTTGTTCAAACACCAAGGAGGCCGTCATGTTCAGCGGGTTCAGTTTGGCAAAATTGGTGTGCAACCAACTTTGCAATATCATCACGCCTTTATCGTGCGTGGGACCGCTCATCAGCACTTCACGGTCTATGGTTAACACGTCACGTCGACCGGCGTAGCAATTAGCCGAAATGCGGATGGGCGAGCCAAAACTGGCGTCGGCTAGGTCGATGTGCGTTAAACCGTTGATTTGGCCGACGGCTTCGCCTTGCACGGTAATCATCAATTCGTTATCGACGATGGAGTCACGCATGTGCCCTTCTATGTAACCGTGTCTGGCATAACGGCGACTGATGGCGGCTTTCACGTCTTCTACATCGACTAATTTAGCCTCACGCAAACTGGCTGCCGCAGCACTCTCTAACATCAATTTTTCTAGCACGGCGAATTCGGTGCTTAAGCGTGTTTGGTCTTCTTCCAACCTATGCATGGCTTGCAACAAAGCCACCACGGCGGCAGCCGTGAAGTGACTGCAATTAAATTGCTGGCATTTTTGTGCGATAAAAGCAGCGTAAGCCGCGTAATTATCCGGACTGGCTTTTACTTTTTCAGCGAACTCAATCTTGATCGGGAAGTAATTAAAGAAGTCGTAGTTCTCGTCTATCAGCAAGTAATAATCTTCGCGCGTGGCCACCAGCACCAATTTAACCGATACCGGTATGACCGATTGCGCGCTCACAAAACTGCCACCTGCGCTGCCACTGCTGGCTAAATCTTCTATCTGCAAAGTGCCGTTGCGTAAAAAGCGATGTAGCTTTTCTAATATCTGCGCCCCATTGGCTTCGTCTGCCAACAGATCGCGTAAATTAATCAGCAATGTGCCGCCGTCGGCGCGCAACAAATTACCGGCGCGCAAACGCAAAAAGTCCGGCGCCGCACTGGATTCCGCTGCACTTTCTATGCCGCCAAATAGCGATTGCAAACTGGGGTCGTTATCGTAAATGACTGGCGCATAGGCCGCACTCTGACCCGCAGCCAAGACGCCTTGATGGTGATCCACCAATAAATTCACGCGGTAACGGCCAAAAAAGCTTTCGCTTAACAAGGCATCCAGATTGCTGTCTCCCTCGCCTGCCGCACTGGGCTGCCAGGCTTCCAAATACTCCATGATGTCTTTTTGCATCCAAGCAAAATAAGCCAGCAAGCTTGGGTTGTTGGCAATCGCCGGCACGCTGGCATTGACGCCTTGCAGTTGTGCGTTGAGAAAGGCCACTATGGCCGTACTGGCTTGATCCTTGATGCGCGCTTCCAATAAATTGGCTAACTCTTTAGCCAAATGCCGAATAAATTGATCCAAGGCTTGTTTTAATTGACCGCCCACCCCTGCTGGTAATTTTAAAAACACCGGCTTGCCTTGGCTGTCAAAAGGATACAAGGCAACCAAATCGTTAGGCGGCACTTGCTTGGCCGCCGCATCGTGCATCGCACTTAACATCAAGGTGGTGCGCCCCGTACCAGGCTCACCCAGGGCCAGCAAATTGAAACCGGGTTGGCGGATAGCCAAGCCAAATTCAGCGGCTTTTTTGGCCTCGGATTGCGCCACCCAGGCTTGTTGCTGGGCACTGCATTGCTTGCCTCCCAGCAAGAATGAAGTATCCGCAAATTTAAATTGCTTGGGGTCAATATTGAGGGTTAATTGCTCA
>CALFXV010000153.1 GCA_937957775.1 uncultured Methylotenera sp.
TTGATCGTGGGCTCATTCGCTGAGCGCGCCAAGTTCTCTGCGGTGTTGTTGTTCTGTGTGTTGTGGTTCACCTTCAGCTACTTGCCTGTGGCTCACATGGTTTGGTATTGGGACGGTCCTGATGCGATTACTGATGCCGCGTCATTGGAAACAGTTGTGGCAAATGCCGGTTGGTTATGGGCTAAAGGCGCATTAGACTTCGCTGGTGGTACAGTTGTGCACATCAACGCTGGTGTAGCCGGTTTAGTTGGCGCCATCATGGTGGGTAAACGTATCGGTTACGGTAAAGAAGCCATGGCGCCTCATAGCCTAACCTTAACCATGGTCGGTGCAGCATTACTATGGGTGGGTTGGTTCGGTTTCAATGCGGGTTCAAACTTAGAAGCAAACGGCTACGCTGCGTTGGCTCTAGTTAACACCATGATTGCAACGGGTGCAGCTACCTTGTCATGGGCATTCGCTGAATGGCTATTGAAAGGTAAACCTTCTATGCTAGGTGCCGCTTCGGGTGCAGTAGCAGGTTTGGTTGCCATTACCCCAGCTTGCGGTTTCGTCGGCCCTATGGGTGCCATCATCATCGGCTTGCTAGTTTCACCTATATGCTACTTCTTTGTAGCAAAAGTGAAATACTGGTTAGGTTACGACGATGCGCTAGACGTATTCGGTGTGCACGCAGTCGGCGGTATCTTTGGTGCATTAGCAACGGGTGTGTTTGTTAACCCAGCGCTAGGCGGCATGGGTGTATACGACTACGTGGCAAACTCAGTGGGTGAATACAACTTCGCAGCACAAATGACTGCACAAGCTTACGCAGTAGGTACAGCCATCGTGGTATCAACTGTCGTATCAGTGATTGCATTCAAATTAGTCGACTTGGTGATCGGTCTACGTGTGTCTGAAGAGTCTGAGCGTGAAGGCTTGGATACATCAGAGCACGGTGAGCGCGCTTACCATTCCTAATCTGTAGGAAATAGAAAAAACGGACGCCTAGGCGTCCGTTTTTTTATGCCTGCTAATAGCGCGAGACTTATTTGCTGTGGGCCTTCATCCAAAGAACGGCACCGACTAACAGCATAGGCAAACTCAACCATTGACCCATGCTAAACCCCATGGATAACAAACCTAAATAACTGTCTGGCTCGCGGGTGTATTCAACGGCAAACCTAAAGGCGCCGTAGCCCATTAAGAACACGGCGGCAATGGCGCCACTGGCACGAGGCTTAGACGCGTAGGCCCAAAGAATGAAGAACAAGGCCACGCCCTCTAGGGTGAATTCATACAGTTGCGAGGGGTGACGCAATAAACCGTCTATTTGTGGGAACACCATGCCGTAGTTGGTGTTGGTCACACGGCCCCACAGTTCGCCATTAATGAAGTTACCTAATCGCCCTGCGCCCAAGCCTATAGGCACTAAAGGCGCAATAAAATCTATTACGGCCAGCCAACTTAATTGGTATTTTCTAGCAAACCAAGCCATGGCCAGCACCACGCCTAAAAAGCCGCCGTGAAAACTCATGCCGCCTTGCCACACGGCCAAGATGTCGGCCGGGTGTTGCATGAAGTAAGCCGATTGGTAAAACAGCACGTAGCCTAAACGGCCACCCAATATCACGCCCAGTGCGCCAAAGAATAAGGCGTCGTCTAGCATGGGCACGGTCCAGCCATGCCATGGGCGGTGGGTGATCTGCCATTTGCCTAAGGCTAAAAAAGCCAAAAAGCCGGTTAAATACATCAAGCCGTACCAATGGATGCCAAAGCTACCAAGGTGTATGGCAACGGGGTCGAATTGTGGATGAACAAACATGAGGGACACACTTAAGAAAAAGAGAGTGGAATTTTACCTAAGTTTTGTCTATAACACGGAAATAAAAAAAGAAAGCGCGGCCCAACTGGAAAACTAAAGGGTGTTTTCGGTGACCTTAACGCTGAGTGCTTGCTCGTCTTCCAATAGGTTTAATAAGCGGTCTATATTGGGGTGTTTGCCAGGGCAGTTTTCCGCGTCGCCGGTGTGCTCGGCAAATAAGCTTAAGCCTTCGACGGCCGCATCCAAGGAGATTTCGCCGTACATGCGATACAAGTGGTAGTAAACCTTAACCGAGCCTTGGCTGCCGGGTTTGTTTTCTATGACGCCGGCCGGACTGCCATCGCTATGAAACAGTGCGATGCGTTGCACGTGTGAGGCATCGTCTAGGGTAAGTAATACGTCGCTAAATTTTTGCATCTGTTCCGACCTTGTTATAAATGGTAGCTGGCAGTGGTCATCAGTTTGGCCACGTTGCGCATTAAGAAATTGATGGGCGCGGGCAATTCGGCTGCGCCGTGGTCTCTGGCTTGTTTGGCATGGGCCGCTTCATCCGTTTGCATCTGTTCAATAATCTTACGGGTTTTTTGGTCGGCTGGGGCCAATATCTCAAGATGGCTGGCCAAGTGGGCCTCCACTTGCTTTTCCGTTTCCGCTACAAAGCCTAAATTCCAGCGATCGCCCAAGGCGCCGGCGAGCAAGCCCAAACTAAAAGAGCCGGCATAAAATACTGGATTAAGCACGCTGGTGCGGCCGCCTAATTGTTTGATGCGGGATTCACACCAAGCCAAATGGTCGGTTTCCTCCACGGCAGCTTGCTTGAGTGCGACTGCTGTTCGTTGACTGTGGGCAGTGAGCGCTTGGCCGCTGTATAAGGCTTGGGCGCAAACTTCACCGGTATGGTTGACGCGCATTAAGGCGCAGGCCTGGGTTTTTTCAGCTTCGCTTAACTCGGCTTCTGCTATGGCCGCATCCGGATGCGGTCGCTGACTGCGTGCTTGTGCCAACAAAGTGCGCAGGCCGGTATCGAATTCAACGATGAGTCTATCTAATGGATTTAACATGCTGTCAGTTTAACCTCAAATTCATGGCTAAGACCACCATTAATCTAGCTGGCCGACCAGCCCAATTGCGCGGCAACAATTTGCACCGGATGCCGTATTTGCACCGCGGCATTTTGTGCCGCTAAGCTGCGCGCCAAATGCAAACTGCAGCCTATGTTAGAGGTAGCCAGCAGGCCCACTTGATGGGTTTTTATACTGGCCAATTTGTCATTAAGCAATTGCTGCGCCATGTCGGTTTGCGTCAGCATGTAAGCGCCGGCACCACCGCAACATTGGCCGTTGCCACTCAGTGCAATCACGTCGGCTTGCGGTATTTTTTTTAATAAAGTGTAAACGGATACATGGCTTTTTTGACCATTGCGTAAGGTGCAAGGGTCTTGCACAAATACCCGCTGCGGCAGTGGTTTGAGCGTTAGCTTAGACCAATCGCAGTTGGCCAAAAAAGCGCTGATGTCTTGCACTTGGTGACTGGGTAAGTAATCGGCTAAGCCGGCGCCACAACCGCTGGCAACGGTCAAAATTGGCAGGCCACTGGCAAAGCTGTCGCGATTGCGTGCCAGCAAGGCATCGGATTCTGCCACGTCACCCATTTGCCGGGCGATGCTGCCGCAACAAGTCTGCTGGGCTGGCACTTGCACATCAAAACCCAAGGCGTTTAATACATGGATGCTCGCGGCTAAGGTGTCGCTATCAAGTGCTTGACTGGCGCAGCCTAAAAATAAACTGACTTCACCTTGTTTGTAGGCGGCAAGGCTAGGGTAGGTGTTTTGCCAGATCACCGGTTTTTTGAGTTTGGGTAATAACTTAGCGGCACTTATGCCAGCACCCAACTTATCCAAGCCCAATTGTTGGGTCAATCTGAGCAGCCTAACTGCGCCATTCATTAATTTTCTTGAGCGAATAAACGGCCGAGCCCATGCCGCGAGGCGACTTTTTTTCGGGACAAACAGCGCCCTAGCGCTGTCAATTAAGGACCCATAAGCCACGTTATTTGGGCAGGCGCTCTCGCAACTGCGGCAACTCAAACACAAGTCCATGTGCGCTTTAAAGCGCTCGTTATTGGGCAGAATGTCTTGCGCCACGGCACGCATCAGTTGTATGCGCCCCCTAGGCGAATCCGCTTCGGAGCCGGTTTTTTTGTAGGTGGGGCAATGCGGTAAACACAGGCCACAAGCCACGCAACGCTCAGCTTCTTGGATTAAATTGGGGATGGATAAACTCATGGCCTCATTATAAACCTAGCCTAGGCCGTATTAGGCGCAGGGCCAGACAAAATTGCTTATGGCTATAAAAAACCCGCCGGGTTAGGGCGGGTTAAGGGTTGTACTAAAGTTGTCGCGCTATGGCGATCTATTATTTAGTGGCTGCCGCTTCCACTTTTGGTGGCTCGGACTTAATTACCGGTTTGCCTTTGAGAAAATTCATCGCTTGGGCAAATTGCAAGTCCTCTTTGCTGGCCGGCTCTATCGGCGCCGATGCTTCAGCAAATTTTTTCTCATTCAATTTTGCTTTGGCTGCGGCAGCCGCGGCACTGTTGTCCGGTTTGGCTGAGCCGCTAGGCGCGTCTTTCGGGTTGGACAGATGACGAGACAAATCCGCTTCGTGGATGTTGTTGGATTGGTCGGTGCCGTCTTCAACGTAGAAGTCCGGTTCTATGCCCTTGGCTTGGATGGAGCGGCCTTTGGGTGTGAAATAACGCGCGGTGGTTAATTTAATGGCCGCGCCGTTATTCATAGGCATGATGGTTTGCACTGAACCTTTACCAAAGCTGCGCACGCCAATTAAGGTGGCACGTTTGTGGTCTTGCAATGCGCCCGCCACGATTTCTGAGGCCGATGCAGAGCCAGCATTGATCAATACGACCATGGGCACGGTTTTTAAATCGGCCGGAATATCGCGCATGTAATCATTGGCCGCACCACCTCTAGCGTAATTCTCTGGGTTGACCGTTAGGTTCATTTTAGAATCCGGTGCACGGCCTTCGGTATACACCACCAAGGTGTCTTTAGGTAAGAAAGCGGCAGACACGCCGACTGCACCATTTAACAAACCACCTGGGTCATTACGCAAATCCAACACAAAGCCTTTGAATGGACCCTTGTTTTCAGCGTGCATGGTATTGATGGCCTTGGCTAAATCCTCGCCGGTGTGTTCTTGGAATTGCGTTACGCGCGCATAAGCGTAACCTGGTTCAGTTAATTTGTATTTCACGCTTTTATTTTTAATGACGGCACGGACTAAAGTGACTAATAGTGGTTTCGCCTAGATCGGAAGAGCGTCGTGTAGGGAAAG
>CALFXV010000154.1 GCA_937957775.1 uncultured Methylotenera sp.
CCGAGGGTGCCACCTTGCGGATTTATTTGGAATCGTTTGAAGCTGACGTGACTAAGCAGTCGGTGGATGCGCAGCAGGCCTTGGCGGAAATGATAGGCCTAGCACTTAGCCTGTCGCAATTGCCAGAAAAAAGCGGTCGCCGCGCACCGACCGTGATTACCTAATTCAGTCGGCCTCGTCTATCCAAGCCAGTTGGATGGCTTCCAAGATGCGCTCGCCGCATTTATTCGGATCGTCATCGAATCCGTCTAGCGCCATGACCCAAGCCATTAAATCGGTGTAGCGCACCGTGCTGGGGTCGGTGTCTGGGTGTTGGTCGCATAAGGCTTCGGCGATGCGTAAACTGTCTGTCCATTTCATGCTGTTGGTCTCACTCATAATAAAGTTTACTGATCTTAAACTAAGTCGATTATAACGTGGTCACAAGCGGGCAACAAAAAAGCCTAAATTTAAATACAAAGACCGCCTAGCATGCGCATTAAGGTTTTAACCTTCAGCCTAGGCCGTGTTAAAATAGCGCTTTATTATTCACTCAAATTTAAACTGTAATTGGAAAGCGAAATACTATGTCACTAGCCCCAACTAATCAGGCTCCCTTTACTTACGACCTTACTTTGGAAAAAGCAGACGCGGCTCTGTGGGGCATGATGTCGCACGAGGTGGTGCGTCAGCATGAACACATTGAGCTGATTGCGTCGGAAAATTACACTAGCCCAGCGGTGATGCAAGCGCAAGGCTCGCAATTAACCAATAAATACGCCGAAGGTTACCCAGGTAAACGTTTCTACGGCGGTTGTGAGTACGTGGATGAAATTGAACAGTTGGCCATAGAACGTTTAAAAGCCCTGTATGGCGCTGAGTACGTCAACGTGCAGCCGCATTCAGGTTCGCAAGCCAATCAGGCGGTGTATTTCTCTATCTTAAAGCCGGGTGACACGGTCATGGGCATGAACTTGGGTCACGGTGGCCATCTCACCCACGGTTCGCCTGCCAATTTGTCCGGTAAGTTATTCAACATCGTGCCTTACGGTTTAAACGATAAAGAAGAAATCGATTACGATGAGATGGAGCGCATCGCCGTGGAGTGCAAGCCCAAGTTGTTGATAGGCGGCGCATCGGCTTATGCCTTGCGTTTTGATTGGGCACGCATGGCCGAAATTGCGAAAAAAGTAGGGGCGTATTTCATGGTGGACATGGCGCATTACTCTGGCTTGATCGCGGCGGGCGTTTACCCCAATCCGGTGCCGCATGCTGATTTCGTTACCTCTACCACGCATAAAACTTTGCGTGGCCCTCGTGGCGGCATTATTTTGATGAGTTCCAACATCACCACGAACGGGGGCTATCTCAAATTCGGTGGAACACCATCTAATGGCTCAACCGGTGGTGATTTGTATGTCGACGGTGGTGCAAACGCCATCGTTGCGTCGACCTCTGGTGGTGATGTGACGATTGGCGGTCAATTGATTGTGGCTACGAGCCATGCCAATGGTTTCACGATCAACAGCGGGGGCGGCAACGTCACGGTTGGCGGCTCGATTGACAGTGGCAATAGCTACACCTTTGTGGCAATGGCTTCAGGTGGCTCTTGGCTACAAGCGGCACAAGATGCGAAGAACGGTACCAATGGTGGTGCAGCTGCGGGTGACAGCTATTTGGTCTCGATTACTTCTAAGTTAGAAAACGCGATTGCCACCTACAAAACCAACTACCAAGGCGCTTGGATTGGTGCTTACCGAGATCCAAACAATTTAAATTGGTATTGGGTCGGAGGCCCTGAGGCGGGGGGTACGTATGCGACCAGTGGTGCTTCCCCATTCACGGCGGTGTCGGGTGCGAGCGGCGCTTCTTTCTTTACCCAAGGATCGGGTAGCACCGCCAACACAGCCGGTGGTAATGCCAACGGGTCGCTCACAGCCTCTGGCAAGTTCATGAACTTTGGCTCTGGTGAGCCAAACGGGACGGGTACGGGGGGTGAAAACGCAGGCCAATTCTTTGGCGCTGTCGGCCTTTGGAATGACTTGGGCCGAGGGACCACTTATCACGCGTCATCCGATCAGTATTCGGTGTATGGGTATGTGCGAGAAACCAACGCCACGCCCTCGGTTGTGAACATCAGTGCAGGCAATGGTGTCGTCACGCTGTCGGGCGCAGTTGGTGCGTCGAAAGATGTTGGACAACTCAACATCACGGCGTCTAGCCTCTCTGCTGGGACCATCAAAACGACTTCGGGTTTTAGTCTGACAAACAGCGGTGCTGTCACGATGTCATCCGAAATTTCTGGTGCGGGTGCGTTGACTAAAAATGGCGCTGGCACCTTGACATTGGGTGTTGCAAATACTTATACCGGCGGTACCAATATCAACGCAGGTACCTTGCAGCTCAACGCCAGCACAGCTCTCAGCGCATCCG
>CALFXV010000155.1 GCA_937957775.1 uncultured Methylotenera sp.
CGCCACCGTGGTCACGACGACGGTTGACCCAGCCGCACAGGCTCACGGTTTGGCCGGTCAGGGCTTCGGTCACCAGACCGCAATAGTGGGAACGCATGTTGGACATGTTGTTTTGCTTTCTAAATTCAAGGAGGTCGTCGGCCGCTTGGCGATCACCCCATTCAGGAGGATTGTTGTGCGGCCAAGGATTGAGCCGAAGGAAGGGCGTCGGGGCCACCGGGCACGACCACACCCATGGAGATGATGTATTTGAGGGCGTCATCGACACTCATGTCGAGCTCGATCACATCGGCCTTGGGCATCATGAGGAAGAAGCCCGATGTCGGGTTGGGCGTGGTGGGCACGTAGACGCTGGTGTGCTCGCCGTCCAGGTGGCAGGCCACCTCGCCGCTGGGCGTGCCGGTGACGAAGGCGATGGTCCACGTACCCGGCCTTGGAAACTGCACCAACACCGCTTGCCTAAAGGCATTGCCTGAATCAGAAAATAAGGTGTCCGACACTTGCTTTACACTGGCGTAGATGGATTTCACCACCGGCACCCTGGCCAATAAGGCTTCCCATACCAGTATCAAGCGTTTGCCAAAGAAATTAGTGGCAATCACGCCGGTGACAAATATTATCAACAAGGTCAGTATGGCGCCCATGCCTGGAATGTCTAGGCCTAATTGCGCTTTCGGCCGCCAGGTTTCTGGCAACAACAACAGGCTTTGATCCATCATGCCAACCAAGCCGGAGATCACCCAAACGGTGATAAACAAGGGCACTAAAACAAGCAAGCCGGTAATAAAGTATTTTTTCATTTGAATAAACTCATGCAGGCAAAGGGTTGTAGGCAGATTCGCTTTTTAATGGCAAGCACAACCACTGGCACAAGGTGCAGCCGGCGCTGCCGCCTCAGACTTTTTTTCAGGGCTGCTGTCCTTTTTACTGCTAGCACCGCTATTTTTAAAGTCGGTGGCATACCAACCGCTGCCATTTAATTGAAAACTAGGCGCAGACAGTTGCTTGCTAAATGCGTTAGCACCGCAAGCTGGGCAGGCTTCCGTACTCACTTCACTCATTTTGCGCATGACTTCGGCTTTGTGACCACAAGTGGCGCATTGGTAATCATAAATAGGCATCAATTCACCTGTCACATCAATTAATTAAGCGCGGATTATACCTTAATTGGCGAGCAGACTAAATCTCGCGCAAGTTAAAATTAGCCGCAGAGTTGGCTTTAGTCCAGCTTAGCCAGACGGCACGGCAGGCCAGTGGCCACGCTTTGCAATACCGCTTGTATGGCCTGGCAATTTTGCTTGGCATCTTGCAGACTCAATAAAGGCGGGCAGTCATGCAACACGCAATCGCTAAAATGGCTTATTTCCAGACTAAAGTGGTTGCTAGGCGCGATACGCTCTTCACCAAAACTACCGTCGTCCAGCCCCCAACTAATCACTGCCTCGTCCTTTTCAAACACCCAGGCGGCGTGGCATTTTATCCAGCCCTTGCTGCCTATGATTTCGTATTCGGACTTACGGCTGCGCTCAAAACTGACGTCAAAATGGCCAAAACGCGCACGCCCTTGCGCATCCAAACCAAAGTCCAATACGCCGCTGCATGCGGTGTCAGCCCCGTGCTCGTTTAACTTAGCCAAAGCATTAACTTGCACGGCTTGCGCTGGCTGGCCATGCTCGGCAAAACACCAACGCAGCGCATGCATGGCGTACGGCCCAATATCCCACATAGCGCCGCCACCATCGGCCATGCTGCGATTGACTCTGTAGAGGCGCGCGGCTTGCATCAAGAATGAAAATGAAGCGCGCGCCGACAACACGTCGCCTATCAAACCTTGCGCAATCAAGGCTTGCAAGCGCGCATGCTGTGGATGAAAGCGGTACATAAAGCCTTCCATCAATTTAACTTGCTGATGCTGAGCGGCCATGGCCATGGCCTGGACGTCTTGCAGCTTGGTGGCCATGGGTTTTTCTATTAAACAATGCTTGCCCGCGGCAATGGCTTGCATGGCCCAATGCGCATGCTCTTCGTTGGCCATAGGGCAATAAATCGCTTCCACCTTGGGGTCATTAATTAAACTGGCCAAATCGTCGTAGCACTTCACATGCTGACTGTCGCCCACCGCGTATTTAGCCAAGGTCGCCGCGGCAGCCCCAGGCCGGCGGCTGGCAATGGCCACCAATTGGGCATTAGCGGCCGTCATGATGGCCGGCAGTAAGCGCTCGTTAACGCGAGCGGCGCCCAATATGCCCCAGTTGAGTTTTTTTGGCACTGTCATTTAATCCTCCAACCACTTTATGCTGCAGCCTATGCTGGCTATTTGCTCAGCGGGCCCATTACCCGTCTCGGCGATGCCTCGCATGGCATGAAATAAATCACGGCTGCTGTGACTGGCCGTTTCTTTACGGCTTTCATCAAAGCGACCTCGGTATTGCAGTTGACCTTGACTGTTAAAGCCAAAAAAATCCGGCGTGCACACTGCACCATAGGATTTCGCCACTTGCTGGCTGGGGTCGACTAAATAAGCAAAAGGGAAATGCAGCTCAGCCGCTATTTTTTGCATGTGCTCAAAGCCGTCTTCTGGGTATACGGTTGGGTCATTGGACATAATGGCCACGCTATTAATGCCCAAGCTATTGAGCTCGCGGCAATCGGCCACCAAGCGAGGCAATATCGCTTTGACATAGGGGCAATGATTGCAAATGAACATCACCAACAGGCCTTTTTCGCCCATCAATTGATCGCGGCTTAAGCTACGGCCATCGACGTTGACTAAATTAAAATCCGGTGCCGGCCAACCGAAATCGCATACCGGTGGGTGGATACTTGCCATGCAACACTCCAAATGGTTTTATAATCGAATTTTATCACTTTAATTTGCTGACTCATGGCGATCGCCCGTTTTTATCACCCCCACCCATTAGGCATAGGCGAAGTCGTCAGCCTATCTGATAATGCCAGCGCCCATGCCACTCGCGCGTTGCGTTTGCAAATGGGCGACCGCATCGGCTTGTTTAACGGCGATGGCCAAGATTACCAATGCGTTTTGCGTAGCATCAGCAAAACCGCCACCAGCGTCCAGGTTGAAAGCGCCTGCCTAGCCAACAAAGAATCGCCTTTACACATCACGCTATTGCAGGGCATTTCCAGCGGCACGCGCATGGACTACACCATACAAAAAGCCACGGAATTAGGCGTCACATGCATCCAACCGCTGGCCACCGAACGCAGCGTGGTTAAACTCAGCGCTGAACGTGCAGAAAAACGCTTGGCGCATTGGCAAAACATCGTTTACTCGGCCTGCGAACAATGCGGCCGCGCAAGCATCCCATCGGTGTTAGCACCACTCAGCCTCAGCCAATGGCTGGCCAAGCATGCCGACCGCCACAGCACGCGACTTCTACTTAATCCATTGGGCGCAACGCGCCTTGCCGATTTAACTGCAGGACACGGCTCGATTGCATTGCTCATAGGCGCGGAAGGCGGTTTAACCGATGCGGAAATCCGCCTGGCCAGCCAGCACGGCTTTCAATCCATCGTTTTAGGCCCGCGCATACTGCGCACCGAGACCGCCGCCCTAACCGCCATTACCGTTATGCAAAGCCTTTGGGGCGATTTCTAGCCCAACACTTGCTTTATTTACAAATTAATTTTATTATTTTGTAAAATTTACAATAAAACAAGGCGCATCACCCATGTCACTGGCCAACGCTATCCGTAATCGGCGCAAAGCATTGCGCATGACCCTGCAAACTCTGGCCTCTCAAGTGGCTGCCGATGCAGGCAATTTATCGCGCATAGAGCGCGGCGAATTGGGTATTAACGAAAGCTTGTTACGTAAAGTGGCGGCTGCCTTGGATTGCACCCCGGCTTACTTGTATGCCCACAGCGAGCTGCCTGTTAGCACAGCATCCGGGCCAGAAACACGCTTAGCCAACAAACTCTCATCGCAACCCCATGCCAAAGATTTTGTGCAATGGTTTCGCTCAGCCACGCCATACATCCACGCCTTTGGCGGCCGCACCTTTGTTATTGCCTTTGGCGGCGAGGTGGTGGACGAAAAACAATTTGTTGCCTTGTCTCATGATTTAAATTTACTCGCCAGCCTAGAAGTGCGCTTGGTATTGGTGCACGGCGCCAGGCCGCAAATTGAACGGCGTTTAAAACGGGATAAACTCACGCCTAAATTTGTTGATGGCTTACGCGTTACCGATGACGACGCCATGGAAGCAGTAAAAGAAGCCAATGGCGCTATAAGGGTAGAAATAGAAGCCTTGCTGTCGATGGGCCTGGTCAATTCACCCATGGCTGGCGCAGACATACGCGTGGCCAGCGGCAATTTCGTCACGGCCAAACCAAGTGGCGTGCGCAATGGCGTGGATTTGCAACACACCGGCGAAGTCCGGCGGGTCGACGCTTTTGCCATGCAAAAACGCCTAGACGATGGCGAACTGGTCTTGCTGTCACCATTGGGCTACTCACCCACCGGCGAGGCATTTAACCTCAGCCTGGAAGACGTGGCAGTGAGCGCCGCCATTGCCTTGGATGCGGATAAGCTGATTTTCCTAATGGACTCAGCCGGCGTGCACAATTTGCGTGGCGAGTTGCTGCGTGAAATGACCGCAGAAAAGGCCGGCAATTTGCTAAAAAATATCCAAACCCGGGCGCAGGAAAACGAACAAGCCATCAACGTATCCGAAGACGTGATCTACTACTTGCCGGCAGCCGTTAGGGCTTGCGGCCATGGCGTAGCGCGTACCCACCTTATCTCTCGGCACATAGACGGCGCCATCATACAAGAGCTATTTACCGTCGACGGCATAGGCACCATGGTCACCGAATTAAGCTTAGAGAGCATGCGCCAAGCCGACATCGATGACGTAGGCGGCATACTCAAACTGATAGAACCGCTGGAAGCGGAAGGCTTTCTAGTGCGCCGTGGACGCGAACGCATCGAAATGGAAATCGACCATTTTTACGTGATGGAGCACGACAACCGAGTGATAGGTTGCGCGGCGCTTTATCCTTTTAGAGCAGAACGCACGGCGGAATTTGCTTGCCTAGCCATAGACCCCGCTTACCGCGGCGCCGGCCGTGGCGACAAGCTATTTTACTACTGCGCGCAAGCAGCCAAAACATTGGGCTTTAAAAGCTTGTTTTGCTTAACCACGCGCACCGAGCATTGGTTTTTGGAGCGCGGCTTCACCGAACAAAGCGTAGACAAATTGCCGGCGGAAAAACAAAAACTTTATAATTTCCAGCGCAATTCTAAGGTTTTTAACAAAACGCTGTAGGAAATTTTAGTTACAATGTGGCAAAGTTAACCACCACGCAAATTAAAGCCGATGGAATCCTTATGCTAAACCAAACCACTGCTGCAACAAAAGCCCGCACCCTGGCTGAGGCGCTGCCTTACATCAAACGCTTTTTTGACAAAACCATCGTTATTAAATACGGCGGCAACGCCATGACCGATGAGCATTTAAAAGAGTGCTTCGCCCAAGACGTGGTCTTATTAAAACTGGTCGGCATGAACCCGGTGGTGGTGCACGGCGGCGGCCCACAAATTAATGAGATGCTGGACAAACTGGGAAAAAAAGGCGAGTTCATCCAAGGCATGCGCGTAACCGACGCCGAAACCATGAGCGTAGTGGAAATGGTCTTGGGCGGGCAGGTCAACAAAGAAATCGTTAACCTGATCAATCGCCACGGTGGCAAAGCCGTGGGCTTAACTGGCCAAGACGGCAACTTCATCCACGCCCACAAACTGCTGATGGAAGATTTAAACGACCCGCAGAAAATGATAGACGTGGGACTGGTGGGCGAAATCAGCGCCATCGACCCTAGCATCATCAACTTTCTGGATGGCGGCGATTTCATTCCGGTGGTTGCCCCTATCGGCGTAGGCAAAGACGGCGAATCCTATAACATTAATGCCGACGTGGTGGCGGGCAAATTGGCAGAGATTTTGGGCGCGGAAAAACTCATTATGCTCACCAATACCCCAGGCGTACTGGATAAAAATGGCGAGTTGCTGACCGGCCTAACACCCAAGCAAATTGACGATTTGGTTGCCGACGGCACCCTTTCAGGCGGCATGTTGCCGAAAATCGGCTCGGCATTGGATGCTGCCAGAAGCGGGGTTAAAACGGTGCACATCATCGACGGCCGGGTAGAACACGCCTTGCTACTGGAAGTACTAACCGACGAAGGCGTGGGCACGCTCATTAAGGCCAAATAAATTGGCCATCAGCAGGGTGGCCAAAGTTTGGGTGTTTGATCTAGACGACACCTTGCATAACGCCAGTGCGCACATTTTTCCGGTCATGAACCAGGCGATGACCAACTACATCATGGACACCTTGGCCATGGATGAGGCGGCAGCTCACGACTTGCGTAGGCATTATTGGCGGGTTTACGGCGCCACCCTCAAGGGCCTGATGCGCCAGCATCAAACCGATCCGCAACATTTCCTACAAGTGACGCACCAATTTGACGATTTAGCCGAGCGCGTCATTGCAGTGAAACGCTTGCGCCACCTGATTAAAAGTTTAGCCGGTCGCAAAGTGGTGTTCACCAATGCCCCAAGGGATTACGCGCTCAGGGTACTGAATTTACTTGGTATAGCCGATTGCTTTGAACTGGTGTTCAGTGTTGAATCGACTAAATTTCACGCCAAACCTTCCGTGCGCGGCTTTCAATTGCTCCTAGCCACCCTAAGGGTGAAAGCCAGCGACTGCGTGTTATTAGAAGACAACGCTGCGGCCCTAATGACGGCGAAACGGCTGGGAATGAAGACGGTGTTGCTCAGCAAAAAATACCACAAACCTAGCTTTGTCGACTATCGCATTAACCAAGTGTTAGCACTCACTCACATTCGGTTATAATTTAACAGCACTATATTAATAGCAAGGGAGAAGCTTATGGCCGGCGAACGTAAACAACAAATTTTAGAAACCCTAGCCAAGATGCTGGAATCGCCTAAGCGCGAAAAAATCACCACGGCCTCCTTGGCCGCCAAATTGGATGTCAGCGAAGCGGCTTTATACCGTCACTTTGCCAACAAAGCGCAAATGTTTGAAGGCTTGATTGTGTTTATCGAAGAGACCGTTTTTGGCCTAATCAACAAAATTTGCTCAGAAGAAACCGATGGGCAAAAACAGCTGCAACGCATTCTATCCATGCTCTTGGTATTTGCGGAAAAGAACCCAGGCATGACGCGTGTGTTGATTGGTGACGCCTTGGTCAACGAGGACGAAAAATTGCAAGTGCGCATCAACCAACTAACGGACCGAATAGAAGTCACACTCAAACAAAGCCTGCGCATCGCCGAAACGCAAACCGGTCACAAAACCGATGCCGAAGCGCAAGCCAACTTAATGTTGTGCTATGTGATGGGACGCTGGCAGCAATTTGCCAAAAGCGGTTTCAAACGCAAGCCCATGGAATTTGCCCAACAACAAATCATGGCCCTCGTTTAAGCTAGCAAAACTGCAATAAGGAACCCAATGCCAGGCACCTTTTTTGGATTAACCGAAACGCAAATCACTGAATTGGGCATGACCTACGGTGTAGGCGGCCTCATGCTATTGATGGTGTTCATTGTTGGCCACTTGGCCTGGGAATCCAAAGCCGGCAAATTTGGCACCTTTGCACTTTTTCTTGGCCTGACTTTTGGTATGGTTGGCTACATTGCCAAATACGTCATTAAAATCAAACTCGGCATACTGTAGAAGACCCACTGAAAAAGACCCCCTCCAGCATTTAGCCATCACGGTTATTTTCTTAAGTCATGCGCCCCTAAGCCCTTGCCCAAATAGGGCAATTAAGCAATAATTTAACCTTTGCAAAAAGCCAGTCCTTAAAAGTGGCTTTTTGAAGAATTCATTCAAGGTTTTACTGGATTTTCTGTGTGACTCATAGCCACACACGCCGCGTAAAACTGCAAGCATAATCATTAGGGAGAAATTTATGGCAACACGTAAAGACCTAGCCAACGCCATCCGTGCGTTATCTATGGATGCGGTACAAAAAGCGAACTCTGGTCACCCAGGTGCGCCTATGGGCATGGCAGAAATTGCTGAAGAATTGTGGAATCACCATTTAAGCCATAACCCAAAAAATCCTGAATGGGCCAACCGCGATCGCTTTGTGCTTTCTAATGGTCACGGCTCCATGTTGATTTATTCATTGCTACACCTGACCGGTTATGCCTTGCCTATGGATGAATTAAAAACCTTCCGTCAATTGCATTCAAAATGCGCAGGCCACCCAGAGTACGGCTACGCACCTGGCGTTGAAACCACCACCGGCCCATTAGGCCAAGGTATTGCCAACGGCGTGGGTTTTGCTATGGCAGAAAAATTATTAGCCAATCAATTCAACAAACCAGGCCATGAGATTGTGGATCACCAAACCTATGTATTTTTAGGCGACGGTTGCATGATGGAAGGCGTTTCACACGAAGCTTGCGCCTTAGCCGGTACATGGGGTTTGGGTAAATTAACCGCATTCTGGGACGACAACGGCATCTCTATCGACGGCCACATTGAAGGCTGGTACACAGACGATACCGCCAAACGCTTTGAATCTTACGGCTGGCACGTGCAATCGGTAGACGGCCATGATGTGGCTGCGATTGGTAAAGCCATAGCCGCGGCTAAAAAAGTCACGGACAAACCCTCTTTGATCTGCTGTAAAACAGTCATCGGTATGGGTTCACCAAACAAATCCGGTTCACACGATTGCCACGGTTCAGCCTTGGGTTTAGACGAAGTGGCGGCCACTCGCGCTAACATCGGCTGGCCACATGAGCCATTTGTCATTCCAGCTGACGTTTACGCTGGTTGGGATGCCACGGCCAAAGGCGCTGCTGCTGAAGCAGCATGGAACAGCAAATTTGCTGCCTACAAAGCAGCCTTCCCAGCTGAAGCCGCTGAATTCTCACGCCGCATGGCTGGCGATTTACCAGCAAACTGGAAATCAGCCACCGATGCCATCATTGCATCCACAAACGAAAAAGCCGAAACAGTGGCCACACGTAAGGCCTCACAAAATGTGATTGGCGCTTTGGCTCCAATCTTGCCTGAATTCTTAGGCGGTTCAGCTGACTTAACCGGTTCTAATTTAACTTCATGTGGCAGCTTTGTGCACGTGGATGCGAAAAAACCAGGTAACTACATCTCTTACGGCGTACGTGAGTTTGGTATGTTCGCCATCATGAACGGCATGGCTTTACACGGTGGCGTGGTGCCATTCGGTGGCACCTTCCACATGTTCTCTGATTATGCAAAATCTGCCTTGCGCATGGCCGCATTGATGAAACAACGTTCTATCGCGGTATTGACCCACGACTCCATCGGTCAAGGCGAAGACGGCCCTACCCATCAACCTATCGAGAACACCGCAGGCTTACGCTTGATTCCTAACATGGACGTATGGCGTCCAGGTAGCTCAACCGAAACAGCCGTGGCTTGGGTAGCTGCAGTTGAACGCAAAAATGGCCCAAGCAGCTTGGTATTAAGCCGTCAAAACGTGCCTGGCATGAAACACGAAGCCGCGCATTTCGACTTAATGCGTAAAGGCGCATACGTGCTATCAGACGTATCAGGCAAAGCCGATGTGATCATTATTGCCAACGGTTCAGAATTAGAATTAGCCGTTAAAGCAGCAGCCGAATTGAATGCAGCGGGCACGAAAGTGCGTGTGGTTTCAATGCCATCAACCAATGTATTTGATCGCCAAGATAAAGCCTACAAAGACAGCGTGTTAACACCAGGCGTAAAACGCGTAGCGGTTGAAGCCGGCGTAACGGATTTCTGGCGCAAATACGTAGGTCTAGAAGGTGCTGTAGTGGGTATCGACACCTTTGGCGAATCAGCGCCAGGTGGCGTGTTGATGAAACACTTTGGCTTCACCGTTGAAAACGTTGTAGCGACTGTTAAATCAGTACTGTAATGTTAACCCGCGTCATCTTGAGTTCGAGTCGCGTAATCGCTCGAGCTTAAGATGCCGTCAACTAACTAACGGTTTAGTTCAAGGGCACCTCCAGCGAGGTGCCCTATTGTTTTATAAAGGCGTTTAACTTCATACCTAGGTATAGCTAAGCCCATCTTTCGAATAACGATAGGAATGATCATGGCAATTCGCGTAGCAATTAATGGTTTCGGTCGCATTGGGCGCATGGTGTTTCGTGCTGCCATCAAGGATTTTACTGATATAGAAGTCGTGGCCATCAACGATTTGTTAGAGCCGGACTATTTGGCCTACATGCTAAAACACGACTCGGTACACGGCCGCTTTCAAGGTGACGTGGCAGTGAGCGGCAACAACTTGGTAGTGAATGGCAAAACCATACGCTTAACCGCAGAAAAAGACCCCGCCAATTTGAAATGGAATGAAGTGCAAGCCAACATCGTCATCGAGTGCACAGGCTTTTTCTTAACTCAAGAAAGCTGCCAAAAACACTTGGATGCAGGCGCGAAAAAAGTCGTGCAATCGGCCCCGGCCAAAGACGACACGCCCATGTTTGTTTACGGCGTGAACCACAAAACTTACCAAGGCGAGGCCATCGTATCGGCAGCCTCATGCACCACCAATGGCTTGGCGCCGGTAGCGAAAGTGCTGAACGATGCCTTTGGCATTAAGCGCGGCTTAATGACCACCGTGCACGCGGCCACCGCCTCGCAAAAAACCGTGGACGGCCCATCCAATAAAGACTGGCGTGGTGGTCGTGGCATATTGGAAAACATCATTCCCTCTAGCACAGGCGCTGCCAAAGCGGTGGGCAAGGTCATACCCAGCTTAAATAAAAAACTCACTGGCATGGCTTTTCGCGTGCCCACCTCAGACGTGTCGGTGGTGGATTTAACTTGCGAGCTGATTAAAGAGACCAGCTACGAGGCCATCTGCCAGGCCATGAAAACCGCTTCCGAAGGCGAACTCAAAGGTGTATTGGGCTACACCGACGACAAAGTGGTGTCCACCGATTTCCGCGGTGAAACCTGCCCATCGGTATTTGATGCCGAAGCCGGCATGGCGCTGGACTCAACTTTTGTTAAGGTGGTGGCATGGTACGACAACGAATACGGCTACACCTGTAATTTGATGCGCTTAGTGCGTTACATCGCTTAGTCTTGACTTCTCGCACCGTTAAAAAAGGAACAACATGGCCGTTATTAAAATGACTGATTTGGATTTACAAGGCAAGCGCGTCTTGATCCGTGCCGATTTAAATGTGCCGGTCAGCAACGGCAAGGTGACATCCGACGCACGCATTAGCGCCTCCATGGCCACCATCAACTTTGCCTTAAAGGCCGGCGCCAAAGTCATGGTGACTTCGCACTTAGGCCGTCCAGAAGAAGGCGTGTATTCCGAAGAAAATTCATTGCAGCCGGTGGTCGATCTGATCAGCGCAAAACTCAATCGGCCGGTACGCTTAATCAAAAACTGGTTGGATGGTGAGGTGGCTGTCGCAGCCGGCGAGTTAGTGGTGCTGGAAAACTGCCGCTTTAATGTGGGCGAGAAGAAAAACAACGACGACTTGTCACAAAAATACGCCAAACTGTGCGACGTGTTTGTCATGGATGCCTTTGGTACGGCCCATAGAGCAGAAGCCTCTACCCACGGCGTGGCGAAGTATGCCGCGGTGGCGGCAGCCGGCATCTTACTGGTCAACGAATTGGAGGCTTTAGGCAAAGCCTTGCTTAATCCAGCCCGGCCCATGGTGGCCATCGTTGGCGGCAGCAAGGTCTCGACCAAGCTTACGGTATTGGAAAGTTTGTCTGAAAAAGTAGACCAAATGGTGGTCGGTGGTGGCATCGCCAACACCTTTTTAAAAGCAGCCGGCCATGAAGTAGGTGGCTCATTGTGCGAAGACGACTTAGTGCCGGTAGCACGCACCTTAATGGACAAAATGAACCAAAGGGGAGCAAGCATTCCTATTGCCGTCGACGTGGTGTGCGGGAAAAAATTCGCAGCCGACGAGCCCGCCGTAAGCAAGGACGTGGAAAACGTGGCCAAAGATGACATGATTTTTGATATTGGCTCGAAATCTGCTAGTCAAATAGCAGACATCATTAAACATGCCGGCACCGTGGTCTGGAATGGCCCGGTTGGCGTGTTTGAATTTGACCAATTTGGCGAGGGAACCAAAACCATCGCCATGGCCATTGCCAACAGCAATGCCTTCACCTTGGCTGGCGGCGGCGATACCATAGCCGCCATCCAGAAATACGGCATAGAAGATAAAGTGGATTACATCTCGACCGCCGGTGGGGCATTTTTGGAGTTTCTAGAAGGCAAAACTTTGCCTGCGGTGGCCATACTAGAACAACGTGCTGCGCAGTAATACTCAGCCTAAAGCGCAGCATCGTAAAATGGGGCGAGACGCCCCATTTTTATTTGAAATTAAAGCAACACTTACGTTGAAAAGGCTAAGCGCTTGACCTTACGCAAAACCAAAATTGTCGCCACTCTTGGCCCCTCGTCTAACAGCGAGGAAATGCTGGCACGCATGATCACGGCCGGCGTGAACGTGGTTAGGCTCAACTTCTCTCACGGCAGTGCCGAGGAACACATACACCGAGCCGCCATGGTGCGTGCCATCGCCGCCAAACTCAACCGGCCCATAGGCGTGTTGTGCGACTTACAAGGCCCAAAAATCCGCATAGGCCGATTCGAATTGGGCAAGGTCAGCCTAAAAACCGGGGACGTCTTTATCTTGGATGCCGATTGCGAATTAGGCAACCAATACCAGGTCGGCTTGGATTACAAAACCCTGCCACAAGAGGTGGCAGAAGGCGTGGTCTTACTGTTGGACGACGGCCGTATTAGCATGCAAGTGGACCGCGTAAAAGGCAACCAAATCCATTGCCTGGTTTTGAACGGTGGCGTACTCAGCAATAACAAAGGCATCAACCGCCAAGGCGGTGGCTTGTCTGCGGAAGCCTTGACCAAAAAAGACCGTCTAGACATCAAAACTGCCGTGGCATTGGAAGCCGACTTCATCGCCATGTCTTTTCCTAAGACCGCAGCAGATGTGGAGTTGGCAAGAAGCCTAGTCAAGCAAGCCGGCGGCCATGCCAGCATCATCGCTAAAATAGAACGGGCCGAAGCCATAGACAACTTAGCCGCCATCATTGAAGCATCGGATGCCATCATGGTTGCCCGTGGTGATTTAGGCGTGGAAGTGGGTGATGCGGCGGTGCCCGGTCTACAAAAACGCATGATACGCATGGCACGAGCGCAAAACAAATTGGTTATCACGGCCACGCAAATGATGGAATCCATGATCAGCAGTCCTATCCCGACGCGAGCAGAAGTGTCCGATGTAGCAAATGCCGTGTTAGATGGCACGGATGCCGTCATGCTGTCGGCCGAAACCGCCGCCGGTCAATACCCGCTGGAAACCGTGCAAGCGGTGCACCGAGTGGTGATGGAAGCGGAAAAAGAATACATCAAACTCGAGCATGCCGAAAAAACCGAGCAGATTTTTTTAAAAACCGATGAAACCATAGCCGCCGCGGCCATCTACACGGCCAAACACTTAAAAGTGAAAGCCATTGCCGCCTTGACGCAATCCGGCAACGCGGCTCGCTGGCTATCTAGAGCCGATGCAGAAGTACCTATCTACGCGCTTTCTCCAGATAAATTGGCTAGACGAAAACTGACTTTACACCGTGGTGTTTACCCCTTCCCGATAGCACAGGGCAATAAAAACAAAGATGAAATCTTGCAAGAAATGGAGCAGGTCTTGTTGCAACAAAAAATGGTCAGCCCGGGTGACACGGTGCTGCTAACCTATGGTGAACCGATAGGCAGCCCAGGTGGCACCAACACCTTAAAAATCGTCAAAATTGGCCCCATCCTGGTCAAATAAACCCGGTTCTAAGTCAGCTTATAACCGGGCAAGGCAGATAATGTTTTGTTTGGCTTTAGTTGGCATTTATAATAGCCTATTCACCCCTTAAAGCTTAAAGCACGCACATGACTACGCCTTTACTCCAAACGCACTTAGCAAGCCTTAAACGCATACACCAAGGTAAAGTGCGTGACATTTATGAAATCGATGCGCACACCATGTTGCTGGTGAGCACAGACAGGCTGTCTGCCTTCGACGTAATATTGCCAACCGGCATTGCCCACAAAGGCGCCATGTTGACGCAAATGGCCAATTTTTGGTTTGAAAAACTGCAGCATATAGTGCCCAATCACTTAACCGGCATTGCCCCTAACAGCGTGGTGACCGATCCGGCGGAGCAAGCGCAGTTGGGCTCGCGAGCCGTAGTCGTTAAAAAATTAAAAGCCCTGCCCATAGAAGCGATCGTGCGTGGCTACTTGGTCGGCAGTGGCTGGAAAGAATACCAGGCGCGTGGCACCGTCTGCGGCATCCCCCTAGCAGCTGGCCTACAAGAAGCCGCGCAATTAGCCGAACCCCTATTCACCCCGTCCAGTAAAGCCGCGGTGGGAGAACACGATGAAAACATCAGCCTAGCGCAATGTGCTGACTTGCTTGGTGCAGACCTGGCCGCGCAAGTGGCTAAGGTCGCCATTGCTTTATACAAAGAGGCGGCGGCTTACGCCTTAACACGCGGCATCATCATCGCCGACACCAAATTTGAATTCGGCCTGGACGAGCAAGGCGTGTTGCACGTCATGGACGAGGTACTCACCCCAGACTCATCGCGTTTTTGGCCTGCCGACAGCTACGTCGTGGGTAAGAACCCACCCAGTTATGACAAGCAATACGTGCGCGATTGGCTAGAAGCCAGCGGTTGGAATAAAACCGCCCCGGCCCCAGCTCTACCGGCTGATGTGGCAAAGAAAACCAGTGAAAAATACATGGAAGCCTTTGAACGCCTCACTGGTCATGCCTTAAAAATAGACTAATGGCCGTAAGACCGGTGCCGCGTGATTAAGCAATTAAAAATTTACGCCCAGCAACTCAAGCAAGAGTTAGCCGTTTACCGCTTACTGTTAAAGCACCCGCGCACACCGAGGCTAGCCAAGCTGTTGTTGGCTTTAGCCATAGGCTATTTGTTATTGCCCTTCGACCTGATACCGGATTTTATTCCCGTGATCGGCCAATTAGACGAATTGATCATCATCCCGCTGCTGGTTTATTTGGCCGTATTACTGATACCGAAAAGTCTGCTGCTAAGCTGCCGAATGCAAGCGCAGACCAGCCAAGCACCGGAAGTATAATTGCATAATTGGCGTTAATTTCACCGGCTCGCTTGTTATAATTGCGGCTCAAAATTTAAGTAAAGCATTCATTCATTTTAATAGTTAGGATTTAGTCATGTCGTTAAACCAAGTACCCACCGGTAAAGATGTACCCAATGATTTTAATGTGATCATTGAAATCCCCATGCAAGGCGACCCAGTTAAATACGAAGTAGACAAAGACAGTGGCGCTATTTTTGTAGACCGCTTCATGGGTACGGCCATGCAGTACCCAACCAATTATGGTTACGTGCCGCACACCTTGGCCGATGATGGCGATCCAGTCGATGTCTTGGTCATGACGCCTGTGGCACTCATTCCTGGCGTGGTGGTGCGTTGCCGTCCACTAGGCGTATTGCTAATGGAAGACGAAGCCGGTTTAGACGCAAAAGTCTTGGCCGTGCCAGTAGAAAAAGTGTGCGGTTTATACGGCCACCTTAAAACCCATAAGGATTTATCGGCTTGGCGCTTAGACATGATTGCCCACTTCTTTGAGCATTACAAAGACTTGGACAAAGGAAAATGGGTCAAAATTAACGGTTGGGGCGATATCGATCAAGCCAAGAAAGAAATCTTGGACGGCGTGGCCAACTACAATAACGCCAAGGTAAAACCGGCGTTCTAGACTAGGCTTAAGATTAATCGCTAAATGCGATGCAAGCTGGCCGACAGGGCTTTCAATTCCTTTTCGGCTCGCTTGTAATCCGGACAAATACTGGCCACCGTGGCCCAAAATTTTGCCGAGTGGTTCATTTCTTTTAAATGCGCTAACTCGTGGCAAACCACGTAGTTAATGATGTGCGGTGGCGCTTGCAATAAGCGCCAATTCAAACGGATTTGTTTTCTCGAATTGCAACTGCCCCAACGTGAACTGGCGTTTGATAAAGCCAAGGATGCAAAGCTGACGCCAAGCTTACTGGCAAACAATTCCAAACGCCGGCTAAAATCCAACAAAGCTTGTTTCTTGTACCAAACCAATACCTTACGCCCCACCAGCCTAGCATCCTGCGGATTAGGCAAGGCCAATTGCAAAATACCGGGCTCGTGCTGCACCGCTTTAGACTGCGCGTCGTGCTCGATCACCAGCCGCATAGGCTGGCCTAAATAAAGCAAACTCTCACCGTGTTGCCAAGCCATGGCCGGCACATGATTGGCACTTAAGGCGGCCAGTTTCTTGACTATCCAATCGGATTTTTTGACTAATAGGCTTTCTAGCTCGGCTTGCGAGATGCGTTGCGGGGCATGCACCAACAAACCCATGGCCGTTATCTTCAAGCCCACGCTTCGACGTGGACGGCGGCTGAGCTGGTAGGGCACTTGTACACCACTGGCCAAGGTCAGCACGTGGCTCATGCTGCGTTAATCACCTGCATTTGCGCCTCTATCCATTGCTCGACTTTAAGGTTGAGCGCATCGGCTTTGAGGTCTGCCGTGGCTATGGCTGGGCCTATGTGCAACTTAATCACACCGGCTTGCTTAATGAAGCCCTTAGGCCAACAATGACCGGCATTATGCGCCACCGGTAAGACTGGGGTCTTAGTTTGGCAGGCCAACCATGCCCCGCCTATGTGGTATTTGCCCTGCTGATGGGGACGCATGCGCGTGCCTTCTGGGAATATTACCACCCACAAACCTTGCGCCAACCTCGCCTCACCTTTACTCACCAACTGCTTGAGCGCTTCACGCCCAGAGGCGCGGTTAATGGCAATCGGCGAAGTCATGGCCAAACCCCAACCAAAAATGGGAATCCACAATAATTCGCGTTTTAGCACGTAAACTTGAGTAGGAAATATCGCTTGAAAAGCAAAGGTTTCCCAAGTCGATTGGTGTTTAGCCAGAATGATGCAAGGCGTATCGGGTATGTTTTCCATGCCACTGATCTCATGACGTACATTGCAGGTGACCCGTAACCACCAAATCATGCTGCGTGCCCAGCCCGAGATAAGTTGGTTGCGCAAGATGGGATTGACTGGCCAGGCCAGCAAGGCGATGAGCGTAAAGATGGGCGCGGTAATCAGTTGACCGATAAAAAACAAGCTGGAGCGAAGAAAAAGCATGGGCTTATCCTAAAAGCGGGCTTGCAATGATGCGTTGCACCGCTTCGGCTAAATCCGCGCACACCCAAGTGTTGTCTGGCAAGGCTAGATCGGCGTTGGCCTTGGCGGCGGCCAAGGTTGCCTCACCCTTACCGCTCAACACTAAAATAGGCTGACAACCGACGGCTGCAAAGGCTTGCAAATCTCTTAAGGCATCGCCCACTGCCGGCACGCCATGCAACTCCACAGCAAAACGTTTAGCGATGTCTTCCACCATGGCCACGTCGGGTTTACGGCAACGGCAATGGTCGTCTGCGGCATGCGGGCAATAGAATATGGCATCGATACGGCCGCCCACTGCGGCCAATTCGCGGTTCATTTTCTCGTGTATGCTGTTGAGGGTGGCCATATCGAATAAGCCGCGGCTGATACCCGATTGATTGGTGGCCACCGCTACCCGAAAGCCGGATTGGTTAAGCAAGGCAATCGCGTCCAAGCTACCCGGCAAAGCCACCCACTCATTGGGACTTTTGATGAAATTAGCGGAATCCCGATTAATGACGCCGTCCCTATCTAAAATCACTAACTTCATAGTGCTACCGTGCTTAGCTGGCTAGTTTCGACAAGTCGGCCACGCGGTTCATGGTTTGATGCAACACCGCCAGCAAGCCTAAACGGTTGGCTTTTAAGGCCGGGTCATCGGCGTTAACCATGACTTTATCAAAGAAAGCATCGACCGGTGCTTTAAGGGCCGCTAAAGATTGCAAGGATGCAGTGTAATCCCCCAATTCAAACAAGCGATTGGCTTCTGGCACCACCGCCATTAAGGCTTGATTCAGGGCTATTTCTGCCGGCTCCTGCAACAAGCTGGCCTGCACTTGCGCCGGCACTGCAGTTTCAACTTTTTTCAGTATATTGCTGACGCGCTTATTGGCAGCGGCCAAGGCCGGCGCTTCGGCTAAGGCAGAGAAAGCCTTAACCGCTTCTAAACGCTGCGGCACCAGATGGATTTGTTCTGGCATTTGACTGAGCACGGCCTCCACTTCCAAGGCGCTGTAGCCTTGCTCTTGCAGCGTATTGGCCAATCGATCAAAGCAAAATGCCGATACCGCTAAACGCGTTTCCTCGCTTAAGCCGGGGAAGCCGATGGAAGCAGTGCTTAACAAGGCCGACAAATTTAAAGCCAACTTGTTTTCTATCAGCATGCGCAGCACACCCAAGGCATGACGACGCAAACCAAACGGGTCTTTATCGCCACTGGGTTTTTCACCTATGCTAAATAAACCCAGCAAGGTTTCTAATTTATCCGCCAAAGCCACGGCAATACCGACTGGATTACGTGGCAAGCTGTCGCCGGCAAAGCGCGGTTTGTAATGGTCTTCTATGGCATACGCCACGTCATCGTCCATGCCTTCGTGTTGGGCGTAATAACGGCCCATGATGCCTTGCAACTCAGGGAATTCCCCCACCATGTCGGTGACCAAGTCGGCCTTGGCCAATTGCGCTGCCAATGTGGCTCGTGTGGCTAAGTCTGCACCGCCTAACTGCATGGCAATGGCACTGGCCATGGCACTCACCCTGGCCGTGCGCTCGCCTTGTGAACCGAGCTTATTGTGGTAGACCACTTTATTTAAACTTTCTAGGCGGCTGGCTAAGGTTTTTTTGCGGTCTTGATCAAAGAAGAATTTGGCATCGGCCAGACGCGGGCGCACCACCCGTTCATTGCCACCTATCACGGCACTGGCATCGTCCGGACTGATGTTGGATACAATCAAAAAGCGGTTGGTTAACTTAGCCTGCGCATCCAACAAAGGGAAGTACTTTTGATTGGCCTTCATGGTCAAAATCAAGCATTCTTGCGGCACTTCCAAATACACGGCTTCAAATTGGCCCAACAAAACATTGGGGCGCTCAACCAAGGCCGTCACTTCATCCAACAAGGCCTCGTCTTGTATGGGTTTGAGTTGCTGTTTGGCCGCAGCGGCATTGAGTTGCTCTTGAATGTCAGCGCGACGCTCAGCAAAACTGGCTATCACTGCGCCCTCTTGCCTAAGCTGCGCAGCGTAACTATCGGCATCTTTTAAGGTAATCGGTGATACCTTAGCCTCAAAACGGTGACCTTGGGTTTGCGCGGTCGCTGTTAAACCAAGCGCCGTCACTGGCACCACCTCATTGCCGTGTATGGCCACCAAGCCGTGCGCAGGGCGCACAAAATTAACGTTGCTCCAACCGTCGGCCAATTGGTAGCTCATGACTTTGGGAATAGGCAGCTTGGCGATGGCTTCGTTTAACGCCGATTGCAATCCGTCTTTTAAGCTCTGGCCTTTTTGCGTCACCTCAATAAACAAAGCCTCATTTTTACCGTCCATTTGGCGGCTAAGTTGCGGCACAGCGGATTCGTCTAAACCCAGGCCATTTAAGCGTTTAATTAAAGCCGGCGTGGCCTGACCGTTTGCGTCCAAGCCAACACTGACTGGCATCAGTTTTTGCACACTGGTTTTATCCGAGGCCATCGCCGCAACCTGGGTCGCATGCATGGCCAAACGGCGTGGCGTGGCATAAGCGGTCAAGACACTGCTGGTGTCGACCAAGCCCAATGCGTGCAAGTTTTCAAATAGCAATTCAGAAAAAGCCTGACCCAATTTGTTTAACACCTTGGGTGGCAACTCTTCTACAAACAATTCGACTAACAGGTTTTTTTGACTCATGCTGCGGCTTTCTTGGCTAAATCGGTTAACACTTCATCCGCCCAATCCTTGGGCGCCATAGGGAAGCCTAAACGGGCACGGCTGTCTAAATAACTGGCCGCGACCGATCTGGCCAAGTTGCGTATGCGGCCTATGTAGCCGGCACGTTCAGTCACCGAAATAGCGCCGCGCGCATCCAATAAATTGAAGGTATGGGCGGCTTTAAGCACTTGTTCGTAAGCCGGCAGGGCCAACTGGTTTTCCATGAGATGCTGGGCTTGTTTCTCGTGCGCGGTAAACGCGGTGAATAAGAAATCGGCATCCGAATGATCAAAGTTATAGGCCGATTGCTCTTTTTCATTTTGCAAGTAAACGTCACCGTAACTTAAACGCTCGCCGTTTGGCCCCACGGTCCAAGTTAAATCGTAAACGTTGTCCACGCCTTGCAAATACATGGCCAAGCGCTCTAAACCGTATGTGATTTCACCGGTAATGGGTTTGCAATTGATGCCCCCTACTTGTTGGAAATAGGTGAACTGGGTGACCTCCATGCCGTTTAGCCACACTTCCCAACCCAAGCCCCAAGCACCTAAGGTCGGGTTTTCCCAGTCGTCTTCGACAAAGCGTATGTCGTTTTTTTTCAAATCAAAACCCAAGGCTGCCAAGGAACCCAAGTACAGTTCCAATATGTCGGCAGGCGCGGGTTTTAACACCACCTGAAATTGATAATAGTGCTGCAAGCGATTGGGGTTTTCACCGTAGCGCCCGTCTTTAGGACGACGACTCGGTTGCACGTAGGCTGCTTTCCATGGCTCAGGGCCTAGTGAGCGTAAAAAGGTAGCCGTGTGCGATGTGCCGGCACCCACTTCCATGTCATAGGACTGCAGCAGGGCGCAACCGCGGTCTGACCAATAGGTTTGCAGGGTGAGAATAATTTGTTGAAATGTAAGCGCCATGATGGATGCCTGTGGTTTAGTTGCTGGCTTTTGCCGCAAGCCGTAAAGCTGGAATTTTACTTTGTTTTAGCCCGCCTTGCCAAAAAATTAGGCACAAAAATGGCCAATAAACCCAGAAAACACAGCAGCAAAACTGGCTTGTTGGCAAAACAAACATAAGGGGTGCTGCCGCTGTAACCTTGCGCCATGACCTGCAAGCTAGTCACGCTAAAATGCGGCGCCTGCGCCACCACCTGACCGCGCCTGTCTATCATGGCGGTTGCACCGGTATTGGTCGCCCGCAATACAGTGCGGCCTGTTTCCATGGCGCGCGCCTGCGAAAACTGCAAAT
>CALFXV010000156.1 GCA_937957775.1 uncultured Methylotenera sp.
AGAGGTACGTGAGCTGGGTTTAAAACGTCGTGAGACAGTTTGGTCCCTATCTGCCGTGGGCGCTGGAAATTTGAAGGGACCTGCTCCTAGTACGAGAGGACCGGAGTGGACGTATCTCTGGTGGACCGGTTATCATGCCAATGGTATAGCCGGGTAGCTAAATACGGAAGAGATAAACGCTGAAAGCATCTAAGCGTGAAACTCGCCTTGAGATGAGATTTCCCTGGGGGTTTAACCCTCCTAAAGAGTCGTTCGAGACCAGGACGTTGATAGGACGGATGTGGAAGTGCAGTAATGCATTAAGCTGACCGTTACTAATTGCTCGTGAGGCTTGATCCTATAACCTTAAAACTTGAACCTAAGTGCACGATAAGTGTGATTTAGGTGACAGCGGTGGGTGTTTTATAAGTGACTTAGGTTAAGACAATGTAATCAATGATTACGCCATTACACTTTACTTCTTCTGTTTGTTAAAAGCTGCATTGATTCCTTTTTAGCAAGGGAATGAATGTAAGTTTAAGACGCTGATTCCATGCAAATGGGATTGAGCGCACAGCATATCTGCTTGTGAGCCTTTGTGAAAACTTAAGGGTCATGAGTGTTACCGGTTATGCTTGGCGGCCATAGCGGTTTGGACCCACCCCTTCCCATCTCGAACAGGGCCGTGAAACGAACCTGCGCCAATGATAGTATGCTTCTTGCATGCGAAAGTAGGTCACTGCCAAGCTATTTATACAGACTGCACTGGTGCGGTCGGCTAAACCCCCTCTATGAAAATAGCGGGGGTTTTTAGTTTTAGGGGTGGGTGGTTTCAGGACGCGTTGATTACGCTGTGTAACATCTCTAAACCAAATCCAACACCAAAGCCATTGGTGTCAGCCATGATGGCGCCTAAGCCACCTTTGCGGTTGGCTGAAGATAGGTCTACGTGCAGCCATGGCACATCGTTCTCTATGAATCGTCCCAGGAATCGAGCAGCGTGAATGTGGTCTGCGCCACCGTCCAATGTGCATTGCTTAATGTCGGCAATGTCACTGTCTAAATCCGCTTCGTAATCCTCGTCAAATGGGAAGGCGTGCACGCGTTCGCCAGCCTTGCTGCCTGCGCCCACTGCCTTGCATGCCAATTCGGGACGGTTGCTGATTACCCCGCTCATTCTGTCGCCCAGAGCTGAAATCATGCTGCCGGTTAGGGTTGCAAAATCCATCATGAATTCAGGTTTTTCGCGGCTGGCTAGCGTCAGCGTGTCAGCTAGCACCATGCGGCCTTCTGCGTCCGTGTGGACTATCTCTATGCTGGTACCATTGAGTGACGTGACCACGTCATTTTGTTTGTAGGCTAATGGACCGATGTGGTTTTGCGCGATGGCTAACCAACAATCAATTCGGGCCGGTAACTGCTGTTTGCTAGCCGCTAAAAGTATGCCTAGCGCGACGGCTGATCCATTCATGTCTTCGTGCATGCCTTGCATGTATTTGGCCGGTTTAAGGTTGTGGCCACCGGTATCAAAGCAAATGCCTTTGCCCACTAATGCGATGTGCTTGGATGCATGGCTGGGCTGGTAGCTTAAATGCACGATCGCTGCGTCTTGGGGGTCACTGCCTTGACCAACCGCATAAAACGCGCCGGCGCCCATTTTTTTAAGGGTGGCCATGTCGTACTCCTGATGTGACCAGCCCATTTCTTTTGCTAATAAGGCAATCTTCTGCCGGTATAGGCTGGGCGTAAGTTCGTTAGGCGGGGTGACCGTTAATTGTCGGCATAACGCATTGCCGGCAACGCGCGCGTTCACGTAATCGTAATTGTGCGTAGCTTGATAGCCATGTAGGCTAACTTTAGTTAAGGGCTTATGCTCATTTTTAGCCTTTTTGCTAGGCAGTACCACGTTGTTGGCGGTTGCCACGTAATAGGCTGCGCAGGCATTGGCTTCTTTGTTTACTTCGTCACCAAATACGCAAATTGCTAGTTCCGTAGCATGCTCGTCTAGCAACGGTTTTATGGCTTTTCTTAATAGGCTATGCCGTTGAAAAACCGTCAAATTTTCTTTTAATAGCACAAAACTCGCTAGGCTATTGTTGGGTAAATCCACCGCTACAGGGGTCTTATTTAAGTCTTGGTATTCGCTGCCCATGCGTTTTAGCTTTGCTTGCAAGTTGTCGACAAAAGGCAGGTTCGTTGGCACCTCTTCTGACATAATGAAAAGTATGTGTTTTTCAGAACTTATTGTTTTTTCGCTACATATCTCTGCATTTTGAATTAACTTTACCGTCATTTTTAATTTCCTAACTCTTGTATAAGATGTATTACAAATCTAGCAAATCTCGCAAAATGAGCGCTTGTAAACTGCGGTTTAACTTGACCAAAATGGCTAAAAAAGCCACACTAACACCTAGATTAAACGAACATTCATGATTGCTCTTTTAATAGAACATTCTAATTCACGTTTAGTTGCGTTCGTATGATTTAAATTATACGCGTAGCAACCACAACACGGAGATATCTCACGCATGGCAACAAATCAACAAGCTAAGGGTTTGACTGAAACGGATCCACAGGAAACGCAGGAGTGGTTGGATGCGCTGACTGCTGTTATTGATAATGAAGGCACCGAGCGTGCCCATTTCTTACTTGAAGCGATGATAGATAAGGCCCGCCGTTCTGGTAGTAACTTACCTTATAACGCTACTACTGCCTACGTGAATACCATCCCTACGCACTTGCAACAACGCTTGCCAGGCAATCCGGAAATGGAACGCCGCATTCGTGCTTTGGTACGTTGGAATGCCATCATGACTGTGTTGCGTGCCAATGAAAAATCACCAGGTGTGGGTGGGCACATTGCCAGTTTCCAATCGGCCGCGACGCTTTACGACACGGCTTTTAACTATTTCTTCCGCGCAGCCAATGAGAATTTTGGCGGCGATTGCGTCTACTTCCAAGGTCACTCCTCACCAGGTGTTTACGCACGCGCTTTTCTAGAAGGCCGTATTACTGAAGAGCAATTAACTAACTTCCGTCAAGAAGTCGGTGGCAACGGTTTACCCAGTTACCCGCATCCATGGTTGATGCCTGATTTCTGGCAATTCCCAACCGTGTCCATGGGCTTAGGCCCGATTACCGGTATTTATCAGGCGCGTTTCCTTAAGTATTTGCACGACCGTGGTATCGCGGACACCAGCGATCGTAAGGTTTGGGTGTTCTGTGGTGACGGTGAAATGGATGAGCCTGAATCCTTGGGGGCGATATCTTTGGCCAGTCGTGAAAAGTTAGACAATCTAATTTTCGTCATTAACTGCAACTTGCAACGCTTGGATGGCCCAGTGCGAGGCAACGGCAAAATCATTCAAGAATTGGAATCGGATTTCCGTGGTTCAGGTTGGAATGTATTAAAAGTTATTTGGGGTTCGTATTGGGACCCATTGTTGGCCATGGACAAAGACGGTTTGTTGAAAAAACGCATGGAAGAGTGCGTGGATGGCGAATACCAAAACTTCAAAGCCAAGGGCGGCGCTTACACGCGTGAGCATTTCTTTGGTAAATACCCCGAGCTAAAAGAAATGGTGGCGGCCATGAGCGACCAAGACATTTGGCGCTTAAATCGTGGTGGCCATGATCCACACAAAGTATACGCAGCCTACCATTCTGCCGTGAACCACAAAGGCCAACCTACGGTTATTTTAGCGAAAACCGTTAAAGGCTATGGCATGGGCGAAGCCGGCGAAGGTCAGAACATCACTCACCAGCAAAAAAGCATGGATTTGACTTCGTTGAAAGCCTTTAGGGACCGTTTTGATCTGCCTATCACCGACGAGCAAGTTGAGAGTTTGAGTTTTTACAAACCTGCTGCTGACAGTCCAGAAATGCTCTACATGGCTGAGCGCCGTGCTGCCATGGGCGGGTCTGTGCCAGCTCGTCGTCGTAAGGGCAATGATTTAGTGGTGCCTGAGTTGTCTGCATTTGAAAACATGTTGGTCTCTACCGGTGAGCGTGAAATCTCCACCACCATGGCTTTTGTTCGCATCTTATCGACTTTGGTGCGTGATAAACAATTGGGTAAATACATCGTGCCTATCGTGCCTGATGAGGCGCGCACTTTTGGTATGGAGGGCATGTTCCGTCAATTGGGTATTTATGCCAGCCAAGGTCAGTTGTACGAGCCTATGGATTCCGATCAAGTGATGTTTTACAAAGAATCCAAAGACGGTCAAATTTTGGAGGAGGGCATCAACGAAGCCGGTTCATTCTCCAGCTGGATAGCCGCGGCCACGTCTTACAGCGTGTCTGGCGTGCAGATGATTCCGTTCTACATCTTTTATTCCATGTTTGGTTTCCAACGCATAGGCGATTTAGCCTGGGCTGCGGGCGATTCACGTGCACGCGGCTTCTTGTTGGGCGCGACCGCCGGCCGCACTACGCTTAATGGCGAAGGCTTGCAGCACGAAGACGGACACAGCCATTTAATGTCCGCCACCATCCCTAATTGCTTGTCTTATGACCCAACCTTTGCTTACGAGTTGGCCGTGATTATTCAAGAAGGCATGCGTCGCATGGTGCAAAATCAAGAGGACGTGTATTACTACATCACCTTGATGAATGAAAATTACACCCATCCGGATATGCCTAAAGGCGCAGAAGCCGGCATTCTAAAAGGCATTTATAACTTCAGTAAATCAAAAGCCAAAGGTGAAAAAGTCCAGTTGATGGGCAGTGGCGTGATATTGCGCGAAGTGATTGCGGCTGCGGATATGTTGGAAAAAGATTGGGGCGTGTCAGCCGACGTATGGAGCGTTACCAGCTTCAACGAATTGCGTCGTGACGGTTTGGATGCCGAGCGTTGGAATATGCTAAATCCAGAAAAACCGCAGCGCTTAAGTTACGTGGCCGAAGTCATGAAAGGCGCCCAAGGCCCGACCATCGCTTCAACCGATTACATGAAGTCCTTTGCTGAACAAATTGCCGCTTTTGTACCAGGCAAATTTGTTGCCTTGGGTACAGACGGTTACGGTCGTTCGGATAGTCGCGAAGCCTTGCGCAGCTTCTTTGAAGTGGATAGGTATTACGTTGTTGTGGCGGCACTGAAAGCCTTGGCTGACGAAGGTAAATTACCGGCTAGCAAAGTCAGCGAGGCCATTAAAAAATACAAGTTAGACGCTAACAAGCCTAACCCAACGACAGTTTAAGGACACAACCATGGCCATACAAGACATACTCGTCCCCGATATTGGTAATTTTGAGAGCGTTGATGTCATCGACGTTTTGGTTAAAGTCGGTGATACCGTGGCAAAAGAAGACTCGCTGATTACAGTGGAGTCGGATAAAGCGTCCATGGACATTCCCTCGCCACACGCCGGGGTGGTTACAGCCGTTAAAATGAAAGTCGGTGACAAAGTCGCCCGGGGCGATTTAATCATTAGCTTGGATATAGTCGCTGACGCGGCAATCGCCGAGACGCCAGCAGTTAAAGAGCCGCCAAGCGCGGCGCCAGTGAAGTTGGAAGTAGCCATTCCAGAACCGAGCCGTCCGGCGCCCGAGCCGCCTAAAACCATAGCGCCAGCGCATCAGCCTGTGCCAGTTGGCGAGAGCGTAGTCGTGGATGCCGGCACTTTGTCGCATGCCAGCCCATCGGTACGTAAATTCGCCCGTGAATTAGGCGTTAACTTGGCATTGGTAAAAGGCACGGCCGCTAAAAACCGCATTTTGCAAGAAGACGTGCAAGCCTACGTGAAAGCCGAATTGGCCAAACCGCGCACGGAAAACATGGGTGCCGGTATCGGTAGCCTAGCTACATTGGCTATGCCGGTGATTGATTTCAGTAAGTTTGGTGAGATTGAAACCAAGCCATTGTCGCGCATCAAAAAATTATCAGGTGCCAATTTGCACCGAAATTGGGTGACGGCGCCGCATGTCACGCAATTTGATGAAGCCGACATCACCGATTTGGAAGACTTCAGAAAATCCATGCAAGCCGATGCGGAAAAACGTGGCGTGAAACTCACCATGTTGGCTTTCTTGATCAAGGCTTCGGTGAATGCCCTTAAAACCTACCCAAACTTCAATGCCTCGCTTTCGCCTGACGGCGACAGCTTGATATTGAAAAACTATTTCAATATCGGTTTTGCCTGCGACACGCCGGATGGCTTGGTGGTGCCGGTGGTAAAAGACGTACAACAAAAAGACGTGTTGGACATTGCCCGTGATTTAGCCGATTTGTCGACCAAAGCGCGTGAACGCAAATTGAAGGTTGAGGAAATGCAAGGCGGTTGCTTCACTATCTCCAGCTTAGGCGGCATAGGCGGCACCATGTTTACGCCCATTATTAATTGCCCGGAAGTGGCCATATTGGGGGTGTCACGCTCCAGTATGCAGCCGGTCTACGACCCCAAGACCAAGGCATTTGAGGCAAGGTTGATGTTGCCTATGTCCTTGTCTTACGATCACCGTGTGGTGGATGGCGCCGATGGCGCACGCTTCACTAGCCACATGCGCATGATGTTGAGCGACGTGCGTCGCTTGTTGCTCTAGGCAAGGGCTTTAAAAACAGCGGTTAATTGAAGTTTTATCTGAATCTAAGATTTATCTAAGGGTAAGCATGAGCAATTTAGTGGACGTGTTGGTACCGGACATCGGTAACTTTGATAGCGTGGACGTCATCGAGGTCTTGGTAAAAGTTGGCGATGAGCTGGCTTTAGAAGATTCCTTGATTACCGTCGAGTCAGACAAGGCCTCCATGGACATTCCTTCCCCAGTGGCGGGCATAGTCAAGTCCGTGACAGTGAAGGTAGGCGATAAAGTTGCTAAAGACAGTTTGCTGATGCAAGTTGAAAGCCAAGCCCAGGCCGCTAAGTCCGCGCCCGCGGCCGCTGCCCCAGTTAAAGCAGAAGCGCCCGCAAAATTAGAACCTGCACCTGCTGCCGCGCCGCAAGTCGCAGCCCCGGTCAGTGCCGCGCCGCTTGCCAGCACCAATGCCGTGCCGGCCTCCGATATGCATGCCGAAGTGGTGGTCTTGGGTTCCGGCCCTGGCGGTTATACCGCCGCATTCCGTGCCGCTGATTTAGGTAAAAAAGTAGTGTTGATTGAGCGCTACAGCACCTTGGGCGGCGTCTGCCTTAATGTAGGCTGCATCCCATCAAAAGCCTTGTTGCATACGGCTAAAGTGATTACCGAAGCCGAAGAGACGGC
>CALFXV010000157.1 GCA_937957775.1 uncultured Methylotenera sp.
TTAGCAATATGGCTAGGCCAGGGAACAAGGACAGCCACCAGGCAAACTGGATGTACTCCTTGCCATCGGTTAAGATGTTGCCCCAAGATGCTTGTGGCGCTTGCACGCCTAAGCCTAAGAAGCTTAGGCCGGACTCAACCAACACCGCACTGGCTATGCCCAGTATTGAGCTAACAATAATAGGCGTTAGGCTGTTAGGCAATAAATGCCCAAAAATCAGCCTCAAGTCTTTTGCCCCAAGGGCTTGGGCCGCTAGAACAAATTCGCGGTTACGCAGGCTTAAAAACTCCGCCCTAACTAATCGCGTCACCCCCATCCATGAGGTTAAGCCTATGACTATCATGATGTTCCAGATGGAAGGGCTCAGAAAGGCAATCACGGCCAAGATTAGGAAGAAGGTGGGAATCGACAGCATCACGTCCACCGTACGCATGATTACTGTGTCCACCCAGCCTCGGTAAAAGCCGGCTATGGCGCCCAGCACGATGCCGATTAGAGTAGCAATGCCGACAGCAACAAAACCGACCATGAGTGAGATGCGTGCACCGTATAGCATGCGGGAAAAGACGTCGCGCCCTAGGCCGTCGGTGCCCATAAGGTGAAATTGGGAAGGGGCCAGCAATATGGCTTTGACATCAATGGCGTTGGGATCGTATGGCGCAATAAATGGGGCTATTGCAGCTAACAGCAGTATGCTACTAATGATGATAAAGCCGATTAATGTCAGCGGATTTTGCCTGATTAGTTTCATTACATCACCCCCCGTCTGACGCGCGGATCTGCCCATGCGTAAGAGATGTCTGCTAGCAGGTTGCCTAGCATGGTCAGGACGGCACCTATGGTTAAAATACCCATGATGACCGGAAAATCCCGCATTAAAACCGCATCGTAAAAAAGCTTGCCCATGCCTGGTATCGCAAAAATGCTATCCGCTATGACCGACCCGCCTATTAAGCCAGGGATACTTAAGCCAAAAATAGTGATGAGTGGTAGTAAGGCGTTGCGTAAGGCATGGCCATAAATGATCTTATTTTCATTTAAGCCTTTGGCACGAGCGGTCGTGATGTAGTCTTGGTGCAATACATCGAGCATGCCGTTTCTAACAAACAGGGATATGCCAGCTAAACCGGTGATGGCAGAAATAAATACCGGCAACATTAAGTGCTGCAAGGTGTCCCAGATTTGTGCTGGCCACGTGAGGTTTTCGTGGCCCATGCTCTCCAAGCCGGAAATAGGCAGCCAGCTGTGCTGCACGCCCGTCCAGTACATAAGCATCAATGCCAGCCAAAAGCCCGGTATGGCAAACCCTAGAAAAACAAACATGGTAATGCCACGGTCAGGCCATTGATTTTGCTTCAACGCTGAGATGACGCCTAGCGGTAAGGCGATGCCTATGATGAGGAGCAAACTCAGTACATTGATTAATAAAGTGATGGGCAAGGCTTCTTGTATCATGCCCAGCGTGACGTTGCCGTCTTTATCGGTAGTTTGCCAAAACACCGGCCTTTGGTGGGAGGCGAAGGACGTGCCAAAGTCTAACTTGGCTAAGCGTTTAACCCATAAACCGTATTGCACGATGACCGGCTTGTCTAAATTGTACAAGGCGCGTAATTTCTGTCTGGACTCTTCGCTGGCTTTGGGATTAAAACTGGCCTCACTGGTGGTGATGTCACCGGGTGCGAGGTGCATGATGAAAAATGAAATCAGACTGATGCCTAGTAACAGCGGCACCATCCATAAAATGCGTTTTAATAAGTAGCTAGCCATGGTTGCCTTTTATTGATCATTCATTTCGTTGCGGTAATAGGCTTTAGGAATGAACCACTCGTATGTGTTATGACCTATGCCGGCCGCTGGGGCAGGGCTGCTAATGCCCTTAACGCGTTTGTGTATGGCCGATAAGCCATAGCCGGCTGACAAGTAAATGACCGGGCTGTCTTCAAGCAGAATTTTTGAAAAAGCGTGGTAAATTTTCATGCGCTTGTCGGGATTTAATTCTATACGGCCTGCTTCCAGTAGCTTGTCTGCTTGCGGGTTGCTGTAACTGATAAAGTTGAATTGGCCTGGTGCTTGTTGACTTGAGTGCCAAATTCCGTATTGATCGGGGTCTAAGGACAAGCTCCAACCTAATACCACGGCGTCAAATTGCTTGGGTTTGATGAAGCGGCCTAAAAAGCTGGCCCACTCCAGCACGCGTATATTGACCTCTATGCCCACTTCTTTAAGTCGGCGTTGAATTAAAACAGCCGTCATCTCACGTTCTTTGTTTTGATTGGTCAGTATTTCAAAGCTGAACGGCTTGCCGTCTTTTTCCAGTATGCCATCGCCATTGGTGTCGGCAAAGCCGGCCTCACGCAGCAATGCACGGGCTTTGTTGGGATCGTAAGGGTAAGGCTTGAGCTTAGGGTTGCTCCAACGTGTGCCTGGTTTGTAGGGTGACGCCACCGGTTCACCTAGTCCGAGTAATACCCCATCAATAATTTCTTGTTTGTCGATGGCGTAGTTGATCGCTTGGCGAACGCGTACATCATCAAACGGTTTGCGTTTTAAATTAAATCCCATATAGGAGTAACTGTTACCCAATTCTTTGTACAAGCCTATGTTGTTGCTAAGGTCGGGTCTGGATGGGAATATCCTAGCGTATTGGATAGGGT
>CALFXV010000158.1 GCA_937957775.1 uncultured Methylotenera sp.
CGTGACACAGTTGATGAATGTGCTGTTTGTCTTTGGCTTGGGCTTGAACCATGCCGGTTTGGCACTGGCCATAGGCTTGGGCGCCTGCTTGAATGCCAGTTTGCTTTATTACCATTTACGCAAAGCCGGCGTTTACCACCTGCAGCCTGGCTGGCTAAGCTTTTTATTGAAACTAAGCTTGGCTTTGCTGGTGATGGCTTTGGTGCTGCATTACGCCAAAGGCGATACGGCAGCGTGGTTGCAATTTAGTATCCTGCAGCGCTTGCTTTACATCACCGGTTTGGTCAGCTTGGGCTCGGTCAGTTATTTTGCCACTTTGTTTGCGTTGGGCTTCAGGCCGCGTGACTTTATGCGACGGGTTGTGCATTAGTGCAGGTTTTTCGGCATTTTCCCGAACACAAGCAAGCGCCTTGCGCGCTTGCCATAGGTAATTTTGATGGCATGCACTTAGGCCATCAGGCCTTGTTACGCAGCATGACCGCCAGCGCGCAGTCGCAAAATTTGCAATCGGCAGTGCTTACTTTTGAGCCGCACCCACGCGAATTTTTTGCCGCGCACACGGCGCCGGCCAGACTCAGTTCTTTGCGCGAAAAGCTAGAGCATTTTGCCGAAGCCGGTGTTGCGCAATGTTATGTGTGTCGGTTTAATACGGCCTTTGCTAAAATAAGCGCCGCGCAATTTATGCAAGGCATATTGCGCGACTCACTCAATGCCAAATCGATTTTAGTCGGCGACGATTTTAGATTTGGCGCGCAACGGGTCGGTTCAGTGGCGGATTTTATTGCAGCCAAGTTTGATTTACAGACCTTGCCGCAAGTGGATTTGAGTGGCCACCGCGTGTCTAGCACCCGAGTGCGGCAGGCTTTGGCCAGCGGCGATTTGCATGAAGCAGGCTTGCTGTTAGGTCGGCCTTATAGCATCAGCGGCAAGGTGGTGCATGGCGCCAAGCGCGGCCGGCAATTGGGGTTTCCTACCGCAAATGTCCACATGCGTCATGAGCGTCCTGCGCTAACCGGCGTCTATGCGGTAAAATTGGATGGCTTGCCGGCGGTAGCCAATTTGGGTGTGCGGCCCACCATAGCCGGTGTAGCCAAGCTTTTATTGGAAGTGCATGTGCTGGATTTTGCTGGGGATTTATACGGCAAGCACGTGCACGTGGCGTTTTTGCATAAAATCCGCGATGAAATGAAATTTAGTGGTTTGCCTGCATTGCAAGCACAAATAGAAAAAGACGTTGCTGTGGCGAAAGAATTATTTGAGATTAGACATGACTGATGAGCAAAACAAACAAGGCAATGCCTACCCATTAAATTTACCTGAAACCGCATTCCCCATGCGCGGCGATTTAGCTAAACGCGAGCCGGCTTGGTTAGCCGAATGGACGGATAAAAAGCTCTATCAACGCATACGCCAAGCCCGTCAGGGTAAGCCTAAATTCATTTTGCACGATGGCCCACCGTACGCCAATGGCGACATACACATCGGCCATGCGGTCAATAAAATCCTTAAAGACATCATCATTAAGGCGAAAACCCTAAGCGGCTTTGATGCGCCTTACGTGCCGGGTTGGGATTGCCACGGCTTGCCGATCGAGTTGGTGGTGGAAAAAAACCACGGTAAAGACATCGCTCCGGCTAAATTTCGCGAGCTTTGCCGCGAGTACGCCTTAGAGCAAGTGGCGCGGCAAAAGAAAGACTTCATCCGTTTAGGCGTATTGGGCGATTGGGATCAGCCTTACCTGACCATGGATTTTAAAACCGAAGCCGACATCATGCGCGCGCTGGGTGAGATTTATAACAACGGGTTTTTATACCAAGGCAGCAAGCCGGTGCATTGGTGCGTGGATTGCGCTTCGGCTTTAGCGGAAGCCGAAGTGGAATACGAAGACGTTAATTCGCCGGCCATAGACGTGGGCTTTGCAGTGCTAGATCAGGCCGCCTTAGGCAAAGCCTTTGGCGTGACCGTTAGCGCGCCAGCCTCGGCCGTGATTTGGACCACCACGCCATGGACCTTGCCGGCTAACCAAGCGGTATCGGTCAATGCGCAGTTGCAATACGATTTAATCCAAACCAGCCGTGGCCTGTTGATCCTCGCTCACGATTTAGCGCAGGCCACCTTGAGCCGTTACGGCGAGCTGGATACGCAAGTGTTGGGCCACTGCCTAGGCGCCGATTTGGTCGGCTTAAGCCTGCAACATCCGTTTGACAACAGGCAGGTGCCGGTGATTGCCGGCGATCACGTTACGACCGAGGCCGGTACTGGCTTGGTGCACACGGCTGCCGCGCACGGTAACGATGACTGGCTAGTCATGCGCGCCAATTTTCCTAATGAAAAACCGCGCGTGCTAATGGGTGGCGACGGTCGCTTTTTCAACAGCGATTTAGTCGAGTTAGAGGCCATTCGTGGTTTGAGCCGTGCCGAAGCCAATAAAGTGATCTTGGCGCACATGCAAGAAAGCGGCCGTTTATTGGCCAGTGCCCGTTTAAACCACAGCTTCCCGCATTGCTGGCGGCACAAGACCCCGGTCATCTACCGCGCAGCGGCCCAGTGGTTCATCCGCATGGACGAGGGCGAAGGCGTGTTCACCCAAGACAAAGCGCCCAAGACACTGCGCCAATTGGCCTTGGATGCGATTGAGCAGACCAGCTTTTAC
>CALFXV010000159.1 GCA_937957775.1 uncultured Methylotenera sp.
AAAAGTTTGGCTTTGGCTACGTTCACTTTTTCTATGGCGGCTACCCCGCCTTGCGCCAACAACCACTCAAACACCAAGCCAGCGATGTAGATGCCATAGCTTGGTGGCGTATTAATCATGGATTGATTTTCCGCCTGCAACTGCCAATTAAATACCGCTGGCGTCATGGGCGAGGCTTTACCTAGCAAGTCTTCATGCACGATCACCAGACACAAACCGGCTGGACCTATGTTTTTTTGCGCGCCGCCGTATATGACGCCGTATTGGCTCACATCAATCTGCCTAGACAAGATGTGTGAAGACATGTCGGCTACAATCGGCACGCCATGGGTATTGGGCAAATCAAGGAACTCAACACCACTCATGGTTTCGTTTGTGCAGATATGCAAATAGGCGGCGTCTTTATTCAACTGCCAGCTGGCAAAATCCGGCACTTGCTGATATTGATTGGACTCACTGCTTGCCACCACATTAATTTCGCCATAAGCCTTAGCGTCTTCCACGCTGCGCTTACTCCAACCGCCAGTGATGGCATAATCGGCTGAACGACCTGCTAGCAAGTTTAATGGAATCATGGCGTTTTCTGCGATGGCACCGCCTTGCAAAAACAAGACTTTATACTGATCGCCTATGGCCAATAAACGACGTAAATCGGCTTCGGTTTTAGCCAATATGCCAGTGAATTCTTTGCCGCGATGCGACATTTCCATCACACTCATGCCCGAGCCATGCCAATCCAACATTTCAGCTTGCGCACGCGCCAACACTGGTTTAGGTAAGACGGCTGGCCCAGCTGAGAAATTGAAAATACCCTTCATGCGCTAGGCTTTACAATAGATCGGCATCGCCTGATTCAGCATCAGCGTCATCCGTCTCAACAATTTTTTCCAAGCCGGATAATTTTTCACCTTCGCCTAGGTTGATCAGTGTCACGCCTTGGGTGGCGCGACCTAATTCACGAATTTCTTTTACACGCGTGCGAATCAGAACGCCACCGGTAGTGATCAACATGATTTCATCTTCGTCGTTGACCAGTTTAGCGGCCACCACCAAGCCATTGCGCTCACTGATGGCAATCGCTTTAACGCCTTGTGTACCGCGACCTGAATGGCGGAAGTCAGCCAATTGAGTGCGTTTACCGTAGCCATTTTCCGTGGCCACCAACACCGTTTGCTTGTCGTCGTCCGCTATCAACAAGGACAGTACTTGCTGACCTGCAGCCAATTTCATGCCGCGTACACCGCGGGTAGCACGACCCATTTGTCTGACCGCCTCTTCATCAAACCAGACCGCCTTGCCGCCGTTGGAAACCAAGACGATGTCGTTAGCACCATTGGTCACTTCTGCGCCTATCAAGTAGTCACCTTCGTCTAGATTGATGGCGATGATGCCGGATTTGCGTGGATTAGCAAATTCAATTAAAGCGGTTTTCTTAACCGTACCCAATGCCGTGGCCATGAAAATATAACGGGTTTCATCGAACTCTTTCACTGACAAGATAGCGTTAATTTTTTCGCCCTCTTCCAAGGGGAATAGATTAACGATAGGCTTGCCGCGACCGGTGCGACTGCCTTGTGGCACTTCATATACTTTCAACCAATAAACACGACCACGGCTACTGAAGCACAAGATGTAATCGTGGGTATTGGCGACAAACATCTTGTCGATGAAGTCGTCTTCTTTAGTCGGGGCGGCTTGCTTACCACGTCCACCACGACGTTGAGCACGGTACTCGTCTAAGGGCTGGGATTTCACGTAACCGGTATGCGACAAGGTCACCACCACGTCTTGTGGCGTGATTAAATCTTCTAGGGACAAATCTTGAGCGTTGGCGACAATTTCACTGCGGCGCTTGTCACCGAATTGTTTTCTAATTTCAGTTAACTCGTCACCTATGATGGTGGTCACACGGGCTGGGGTAGCCAATATGTCCAACAAGTCAGCAATGATGTCCATCACTTCTTTGTACTCAGTGACGACTTTGTCTTGCTCTAAGCCGGTTAAGCGTTGTAAGCGCATTTGTAGAATTTCTTGCGCTTGCACGTCGCTTAATTTGTAACCTTTAGCCGTTAAACCAAATTCTATGCTTAAGCCTTCAGGGCGTGAGGCCTCCATGGCTGCGCGCTGTAGCATTTCTTCCACTACCGGTGATTTCCACGCTTTGGCCATCAAGGCAACTTTCGCTTCCGGTGGCGTAGGCGCCGCTTTAATAAGGGCGATCATCTCGTCCACATTAGCCAAGGCCACGGCCAAGCCTTCTAGCAAGTGACCCCGTGCACGGGCTTTTTTCAGTTCAAATACGGTACGACGGGTAATGACTTCACGTCGGTGGCGCAAGAATGCTTCTAGCATTTGCTTGAGGTTGAGCAACCTAGGCTGACCGTCTAACAAGGCCACCATGTTCATGCCGAAGGTGTCTTGCAATTGCGTTTGTTTATACAGGTTGTTCAGCACCACCTCGGCTATTTCACCGCGTTTTAATTCGATGACAACACGCATACCCGATTTGTCGGATTCGTCGCGTAAATCTGAAATGCCTTCTATCTTTTTCTCGTTGACTAATTCGGCAATTTTCTCAACAAAGGTTTTCTTGTTAACCTGATACGGTAATTCATCGACTATCAATGCTTGACGGCCACCGCGCTCCAAATCTTCAACGTGGGTACGTCCACGCATCACGACGCGACCACGACCGGTGCGGTAACCCTCTTTCACGCCCACGGTGCCGTAAATAATACCGGCCGTTGGGAAGTCAGGCGCAGGCACCAATTCAATCAGCTCTTCCACACCCATTTCCGGGTCTTTAAGCAAGGCCACGCAGGCATCCAACACCTCGTTCAGGTTGTGCGGCGGAATGTTGGTGGCCATACCCACGGCAATACCAGAGCTACCATTGATTAATAAATTGGGGATACGAGCCGGCATGATCAGCGGTTCGTTTTCGCTGCCATCGTAGTTAGGGCCAAAATCAACGGTTTCTTTGTCTATGTCCGCCAATAACTCATGGGCAATTTTAGCCATGCGGATTTCCGTGTAACGCATGGCCGCGGCGTTGTCGCCGTCGACCGAGCCGAAG
>CALFXV010000160.1 GCA_937957775.1 uncultured Methylotenera sp.
TTTAGTTTCATAATTTAGACCTTATTTGCATAATATTTTTTACCGTCTCACTAATTGACTCTTCAAGGTTAAATCTCAAAGACAAGCCTAGTTCATCTTTAGCCTTTTTAATCGACGAAATATATAGATCAATCTTAGTGCAGGTGGCTGATTGCACTTCTACAGGTATCTGAAAATGTTTTGATAATTCCCTGGCTAAATCATCAAGAATAATTGCTTGATCTGATTCAACATTGTAACTAGGACAGTCTTTTGAAGCGTGATCCGCAATTGTCATCAACCACTCCACGAGGTCATCCGCATACATATAGCTTCGGTATACTTGGTGCGTCGCTTTTACAAAAATAGGTCTATTATTAAGCACATCACCAATAAAATTGCCTATCGCAAAATGTTGATCTCTTGGGAGCCCTCAGCCGACAAAAAGGCGAAACATCTAGCAATGCTGACATTAAGCCCTTCCACGACTCAGCATTGTGCTGATGAACTACCATCTTATTATTTGCAATGTCAAAGGTGACGTCCGACATGTGCAGGAAATAGTTCGCAAAATATTCTTTAATGACATAACCTTTGTAGCCACAGCAAATGACGAAGTCGTTTATACCATGCGCAGAATAGGTTCTCATGGTGTGCCATAGAATAGGCTTACCACCAATCTCAATCATAGGCTTGGGTCGCGTAGACGTTTCTTCACCAATACGCGTGCTTAAACCACCTGCAAGAATGACTGCCTTCATAATAGCTTTCCTAAAGTCATATTAACTTTAAAAGCATAGCGTAGATAAAGTACACAGCGCTCGAATTAGTTAGATTAAATTTCAGCATAAAATTTTGATTGTATACCGCCGTAAGTCATTGAATTTATGAACATAGCAGGGTCTATTAACTTGATAGGATTGATTGTTTTTCAAAGAAGTTAGGCCCGCTATTGCTCGTTCCTAGATGTCTCAGCCACCACTTTCTGCAGCGCCTCGATCTCGGCTTTTAATGCCGCGTACTCTTCTTGCTTGCGCTTTAAAAATCGACCAGTCATTGCGATTTTCTCGGTCATGCCCTGCGGAGTCAAAAGGTACGCATAAGCCAGCTTGTTCTCGCTTGCCTGAAAGCCGCTCATCTTAACCAGGCCCTTGGACACCAGCGCGCGTAGGCAGTAATTGACGCCGCCCAAACTTACGCCTAGGGCCTTAGCCATCTCACGTTGATTGATCTCGGGTTGGCTTTCGAGCAGGCTCAGCACACGAAATCGCGTGTCTTCTTGCAATTGTTTTTGGCGGGTTGCGGTCATGGTATCGTTTTATTAGGCACGCTACCGCCATACTGCGTAGCCATCAGTCAGGCGGTTAGTGCATGTTAATTTACAACTTTCTAAACTATGTACAAGTTTGAACAACAATAACATAGTTGATATTATTTATTTAGGAATAAAAGCCTTTTTATTGCTGCTTATTAATAGAATCGTCTTGATTGACTAGGTGTAGGTTGTTCAAACTAAAATATCAGTATTACTGACGAGCAATCAACCTATCTTACGTAAACTAGCTGGCGCAATTTGCATGGGGGCCAATTTGCCCATGAGCTCAATTAATACCATGGCCCGATTATCGCCACTGGGCATTTGGTAAATTGCTTCCAACCCAGAAAAGGCCCCGCTGCCAATCAACAACCGTTCGCCGGACTCGAATAAACGTTCCGGCGTGTCGCTCAAAACCTCTTGCTGCCGTAAAAGCAAGTCAATTAAATCGGGGTGCATTTTAGCGGGGCTGCTGCCAAAGGTGACCAAGCCCGACACGCCAATGGTGGAGCGTATGGGGGCCCAGTTTTGCCCGTGGCGGCCGCGGTCTAGGCAGATGAATAAATAGCGTGGGAAAAGCGGTTCTTCGACCAGATTAAGGCGGCCGCGGCTTAATTTCTCGAGCATGATCATGGGCAGGAAGCATTGGTAGCCCTGCTGTATTAAGTTGGTTAGGGCGCGCCCCTCTTGGCGCGGCTTGGTGTGGATGACGTACCAGGCAAGCGAGGCTTGCTTACTTTGTGGATAGACTATATCGTCCACCGACGGCGCGGCCAGCATTTAGGCCCCGCGGCGAAGGTAGCGGCGGAGCAGGTTCATGCGCTCGGCCGATGCTGGGTCAAGGCTTGCCCGCTCGGAGGCTTCTCTCACGAACGCCAACAACACGCTTAAGAAAAAGGCCATTAGGGTGGCTAAGATCACAATAAGCGCGCGTTGGGGTTTGGACTTTTGTTCGGGGACCAAGGCCTTGTCCACCACCTGAATTAAGGCGGCCTCCTTGGCCTCATCGATCTTAGCGATCTCAAATTGTTTACTTAGAAGTTCGAAGAGGGTTTCTTGGTATTTCACTTCGCGCATTTTACGCAAGTACTCCAAGCCGGTTTCTGGTAGCTTACCGGTAGGCACCATGATGTCGCCGCGGCCTTGCTGACCGCCACCTTGAACTTTAGCCAATTGTGCGCGCAAGCTTGTGAGGTTCTGCTGCAGCTTTTGGTAGTCGGGGTTTTGAGGGGTGGCGAAGCTGCCCATGGCCTGCAATTTGACTTCCGCGCCCGTCACCTGCGCACGCAAGTTAGACGCCGCTATGATGATGGCTTGACCTTGTGCTTCAAGCTGAATAAGGCCGGTGCGTTCTTGGGTTTGCTTCATGCCTAACTCGGCAGCAGCCAAGTCGTCGCGAGTGGCTTTGACCTGCTTCTCGAAGAACAGACGCTTGCGTGAGGATTCGGTAACGGCCAAGGTGCTGTTTAGCTTATCCAGTTCCTCCACGTAGGCATTGGCGATGCTGGCGGCAAACGTTGGGTCTTCGTCGGCGAACTCGATGGTGATGAACCCGTCTTTACCCGATTTAATCTCTGTTGCCTCGGCTAAAGTTTTACGCATGCCCTCTAGGGTTTTGGCTTCAAACTTTTGTTGCAACTTGAACCGGGCATTGAGCGCATCGGCCACCGTGCGGCTTTTAAGCATGCCGATGTGCAGTTCGTTTGGGCTTTTAATGCCGGCGGCGCCGCCTGCTAAGCCGGCCAAGCCACCCAATTGGCTCATCAACATGCTGGCCGTGGACTGCCCTTGCTGGGGCGGCAAGATCACGGTCTTGGCGGTGTAAATATTGGGCATGATTAGGGAAATCGCTACCGCCAACACAGCCACGGAGGTGGTGAGCTTGATGATAAAGCGGTTGTGTTTGGCCAAGACCAGCAACAAATCCATCAGGTTGATTTCGTCGTCGTCCTGGTGGGCCGGGCGATTATCTGGTGTTAGGTTGTCTTGATTTTGCATGGCTTAGCCTTGGTTAAAACACGCCTATGGTTTTCATGCTGGCGACGCCAATGGCAAATTGGTAAAAGACCTGCGTCCATTCCAGCAAGCCCTTGGTTAAGTTATACCGTTCTAGCTTCTCTGGTACCACGATGGTATCGCCTGGCATGGCTTTGCGGCTGCTTAAGCTGCCCTCGCCAAAGATAAAGGTGCCTTGGCGTTTACTGAACACCGAGCCATCGGCACGAATCAAGTAAATCTCGCCATCGTCGCCGTCTCGGGTGGCACCACCGGCGCGATTTAGGTAATCGCTAACCGTTTGGCCTTTTTTATAAATAAAGGCGTTTTGATTGTACACCGTACCCATAACACTCACGGTAGATGGCACTGAAGGTATAAAGAACCGATCGCCGTCTTCCAACACCAGTTCCGGTAGGTTTTTTAATTCCACGGCGTACTCGGGCATTTCCAACACAATGCGACCGGAGGCTTTGACTTTCTTCATTTTAGCCAGCATCTGATTCTGCGCTTGCGCTTCAACAAGCGCCGACTCGGCGGCTTCTTTAGACATGGCCGCACTGGAACGTCTGGACGCGGTGCGCTGAATTTCCGCTTCCATCTGCACCAAGATTTCGTCCAAACGTTTTTGTTGTAGCTTTCGGGTCGCTTCACGGGTGAATTCGCTACCAATCAAATAAGCTTGTGGCGACACACCCCCAACACGTTCAACCAACTGGCGCAAGGTTTCGCCTGGCAGGGTTTGGTAAAGCCCTGGGCTAGCCAATTCGCCTTCTAAAATAACGTAGCTGTTGCGTTTTGCGATGGGCGCTTGTATGTCATCCTTAGAAAAAAGTGTCACGACGTCACCGGACTGCAACACTAAATTATGCTCCGCATCGCCAGCCATGGCTTTGGCTAAATTAAAAGGAATGAGTTTGGTGGTGAGGTCTTTTCTATCCAGGCGCTCAATCGCAGCGTAGTCCCAATTAATCTCTGCTACCTTGCCTGTCACCTGGTTGCGCAACCTCGATGCATTTGCATCAACTGAGTTAGCCGGCATGTTTTGGTTTTGATCCGACCAACCGTTGTCATTGGTTTGCGTGGATTGGTTTTGCTTCACCCAATAGCTGTCGGTTAATAAAGCAGCACGATTGGGAATGATGTCGGTGATCCGCAACCCGTTTTTCCACGGATGTCGACCGGCATGCAAGCCCGCCACGTTACCGCGCAAGGTCACGGCATTGTCAAAGCCAGCGGAAATGGCGCGCACGGTCACCAAGTCACCGTCTTGCAGGGGTTTAGCCAAGCCTAGGCTGTCTAACATAAACTCGTCCATCTTACGCACAGTGCGTTGGTGTATGCGCTCGACTGTAACCTTTTGGCCTGCAGCCACGTTGGTTAAGCCGCCGGCTAAATTAAGCAATCCAGCCAGCGTTTCTTGGTCTTTCAACTCAAAAATGGCTGGCACGTTCACGCTGCCGGACACCGCCGCCATGGCGCCCACTGGCGGAATGTAGATCACGTCGCCCGATAGCAATTGGACGTCTTTGGATTTGTCGCCTTTAACCAACAAATCGTACATATCAAATTCAGTAATGACTTTATTGCTGCGTTTTAATTGGATATGGCGCATCGACCCCTTTACTGAAGGCCCCCCGGATGCAAAAATCGCATTAACTAAGGTGCTCAATGAGCTGACCGTATAATTGCCAGGGCGGGCAGCTTGGCCGACCACGAAGACTTGAATGGATCGCAATTTGCCTAGCGACACGTCCAGCTCAAAGTTTTTAAACATGCGGCCTATGGCAGTTTTTAGATGGGCAGACAGGTTTTGATAACGCACGCCCACCACGCTTACTTGGCCCACTTTAGGCAAGTTGATCATGCCATTGCGGTCCACCACCACTTTTTGGTTGGCTTCCACTTGTCCCCAAATGTGCACCAGCAATTCATCGCCTGGGCCTATGGTGTAATCGGGTGTCACCGGAATATTGTTAACTGGTGAAAATGTATCCGGGGCTTTACGGAACAATTCGTATCCATACATAGGCAAGGCTTTACCTATGGACTGGGTGACAAAATCCTGAAACTCACTTTTAAATTGAGCGGAATCAGGCGCTGCAATTCGGTCCTGCAAGGCAGGTTCGCCATTTAGAGGTTTTTCAATGCTGGGTTTTTCGTTTGCGTCTAGGTAGGCTTTTGAGGGGGCATCCAGCTTAACTGCACCAACTGCATCGCCTTCGTTAGGAATCTGGCTAAACAGTTCGGGGGACAGAGCCAAGCCACCGCCTGCTTGCGCATGGGATAAAGCCAATCCGCCACCCGCGTGAACATTAGATGCCAGACTGCTCAACGCGATGAACATAATGATTAAGAGTCTATTAACAGTTGCAGTGTTCATGTTTGCGTTATTACCGGATTTTTCAGGTGACAAATTCTAGCAGAAAAACTTCAATCCACTAAATGCACTCTGTCACACTCGCTTAACTGGAAAAAGGGAATCTGCTCCATGGATAATTAAAAGTCGATGTTAATCAATTTGAAAATTGCGTTTATCTTTACATTTCAATTAAGTATCATAATGAAACTTAATTTAAGCTAAAAATCGCAATTAAAAAACCTATTCCAATGCCTATAACCACGATGATTTTTTCATATCTTTTTTTGCATGCTTAGCACTAAAACTCAACTCTCGCGTTACGCACTGTTATTTTGCGTACTCTTATTTAGTTTGCTGACTTTGCAAGACAGGCCAACACAGCACTATCCTCACATCAGCTCAACGAATACCGATCGTGTGCAAATTGACTTTTTGTGGCAGGCCGAGATCAGCGCAAAGGCATGCAAAGACAAGCTTGTCTTGCTAGACGAAGTGGTCATGGCAGACTGCTTGGATTGCGAAATCAAAACGCAAGCCTGCCTAGAAAAACTTAATCCCAATCAAAAAAGCTGGCTAGGCAGCGACGAGGTAGGCATACCAACCGTTCGTCTTAGCAACGGTGTAATAGCTTATCAATCGCTTGATCCAAAACTGGCTATGCAGGGATGCAACAAAGCACAAGCCATGCAAGTGGATTACAACCATCAACTGAGCTGTACGCCGGCTCACACCAAGCGCTCAATCAATACAAGCAATGACCATGATAGGTGGGTCGATCTAATTGAAATGCTCATATTGGTAGTTATTACCGGCCTAGCCAGCTGGTTTATCTGCTATTTAATTCTTCGTTACGAAGGCATGCATGCCCATTTTAGCCACGACCACATTGATGCAGGTATACAAAAGTTTCATGCGCAGCCCACCCCGCGTATTGGAGGCATAGCCTTTTTTGCTAGCTTGCTGGTTAGTTTGGCAATCGAGTTGACACTGCATGATGCCAAGTTCTCCAGTGGATTGGGCATGACTTACTTTATCTTGGCATGCCTACCGGTTTTTTTTGGGGGCATCATTGAAGACGTAACCAAAAATGTAGGGGTGGCACAGCGCTTACTTTTTTCTATGCTTACTGCCCTTATGGCAATTTGGCTACTGGGGGCCCTTATTAATCGCACTGACATAATGGCCCTTGATGGCTTATTGATATTGACGCCGGTTGCCGTAGCATTCACCGTTTTAGGTATTGCTGGCGTATGCAGTGCCATGAACATCATCGATGGCTACAACGGCTTGTCAGCAGGGTATGCTGCCATAGCACTGGGTGCTATGTCTTGCATTGCTTTTCAAGTTAACGATCATTTAGTGCTAACTTTAAGCTTAGGTTTAATGGGTGGTCTATTTGGCTTTTTTTGTTGGAACTGGCCACACGGAAAAATTTTTATGGGCGATGGCGGCGCTTATCTGGTTGGATTTAGCCTGGCCGAGTTGGCTATATTGCTGCTTTATCGTAATCCAACCGTTTCACCTTGGTTCACGGCTATTATTTTGGCCTACCCCATCACAGAAACGCTTTTTTCCATGTTTAGGCGCAAATTCATTACCAAGAGCAAAACAGGCCAACCCGATGCCGAACACTTTCACCAATTGGTGTTTTTTAAAATCCTGCGCGGTCAGCAATACAATGACGCCGAACAACTTACCCGAGCCAACTCACGCGTCGCCTTGTTCGTTTGGCTGCCCGCCTTGATTCTTAGTATAGTGGCTACGCTATTTTGGCAATCGACGCTCATTTTAATGCCGCTGACACTGGCAGGGTGCCTGATCTACGTGCTGGTCTATTACAAATTGCTGTCTATGCCTGATTAACGGCTGCATTCAAACCGTTCACTCATGCCCTTAACTCAAATCCACAATGTGCTTATTGCCAAACTGCGCATTTTTGCAGGTCACACTTCAGTTCTTCAGCTACGGGTAAAGCCTAAGTTACAGGTAAGCCTACTCGCGCTGCTATGCCTCCCCTCATTTGCTTTGGCCGATAACGACTACACGTTTCCATTGGGGCCGGATCACACACCAACCAAGCTCAATATGAGCAGCAAACTTGCCCGACCACCCGTCTACAGTGAAGCAGAATCACAATCCAACCAAATTCAGCCCAAGCTGACCGGCATACGCAAAACTTTTGAATCGCTCAATCTGCCCGGTGGCGAGTCCATGGGCATGCTGGGCGGCGAATTGCTGGTTAATGTGAACGAGCTTTTACGCGTTGGGGCCGGCACCTACGGTGCCATTGAGGGCGAACGCGGCGGCTTTATAACCTTAGGCGTAGTAAGCGAATTGCAACAGCGCATCAGTGATGCCTGGGTCAGCCATGCCGGTCTATTTGTCGGCGCGGGCGGCGGCCATGGCAGCAATGCCTTATCCGGCGGCGGCCTCATGTTGCGTGTTGACTTAGGTGTCGCTTACGAAACGAAAGGCTACGGCAACATTGGCTTAGGCATAAGCCACGTGCGCTTTCCGTCGGGCAACATCAGCAGCACGCAACCTTACATACAATACGAATATCCGTTTTACAGCTTATTGGGTTCGGGTTGGTTAAATGCCCCGCCCAAAGACAGCAGCCTGCGCATTGACCCTGTGCAAGATTACCGCAATGAGTTTTCTTTGGTAGGGCGTCACTACGAATTGGATGGTAAAGCTAAACGCGCAGACGGCGGCGTGCAGAACAGCAGCATGCAATTGGTAGGCGTGGAATGGCTAAGCTACTTAAACGACCATTGGTTTGTCAAAATAGAAACCGAAGGGGCCATGGGTGGCGACAACAATGGCTACATGCAAATTTTCTTAGGCGGCGGCCTGCGCTTACCCATCACCCGCAGCACCAGCAGCACCAGCATTAAATTGCATGCGGCAGCAGGGCCTGCTGGCGGCGGTGGCGCCGACGTGGGAGGAGGCTTATTGGTGGATGCCGGCTTAGGTCTGCAACAAAATATCAGCCAAAACCTCGCGCTGGAATTATCAGCGGGCGGGGTAATGGCTCCATCGCATACGTTTGAAGCGCTCAATGTGGCACTCAAACTCAATTACCAATTTGGCTTACCCGATGTCGGCAGTTCACCGGTGTCTTGGTATGGTCTGGGCGAATTCGACACCACGCCACTGCGCGTGCGATTGACCAATCAAACTTACTTTAAAGCGGATGACCGCTGGCGCAATGGCGACATCAACCAAGAAGTGAGCAACCTTGGGGTGCAGATGGATTACTTTTTAACGCCCAACTGGTTTATTACCGGCCAAGGTTTAGCGGCTTATGCCGGCGATGCCGGCGCTTATATGGTGGGAGAAGTGGGCTTAGGTAGCGTTTGGAATGTCACGCCAAATTGGTTTATTGAAGGCGAAGCGCTGTTCGGCGCAGCCGGTGGCGGTGGCTTAGCGGTCGGCAGCGGCTTGGTGGCGCAAGGCAATGCGTCCGTGGGATACCGCTTAAACAAAGCCTTGTCTATCATTGCCACGGCTGGTCGCATTGAAGCGCTGCAAGGCCTCTTTAAAGCCAACGTCGCTGGCGTGTCATTGGCTTACCAATTCAGTACGTTTACCAGCAAGTAAACGCATCACAACAGCAAAAAGCCTTAGCCGGCTTTCTGCGTTTTCAAGTCATCGGTTAAATGCGGCGCTAAAGTTTGCAGCATTTGACCGAATATTTTTGGGTTGGCGGCGACGATGTTGCCGGTTTTAAGCCAGTCTTCGTTGCCTTCAAAATCGCCCACTATGCCGCCCGCTTCTTGCACGATTAAGCCGCCGGCGGCAATGTCCCAAGCGGACAAGCCTATTTCCCAGAAACCGTCGTACCAACCCACGGCCACGTAGGCTAAGTCCAGCGCAGCCGAACCCGGGCGACGCAAGCCGGTGGTCTTTTTGATCATGTCTTTAAACATGCCTAGGTAGGTGTCCAAGTGCGTGAAATCACGAAACGGAAAACCGGTGCCTATGATGGATTCTTGCAGTTTGGTGCGTTGTGTCACGCGTATGCGTTTGTCGTTTAAAAACGCGCCGCGGCCTTTGGTGGCGGTAAATAAATCATTACGATTGGGGTCGTAAATCACGGCATGGGTCAATACGCCGCGCTCTTGCAAGGCAATCGAGATGCAGTATTGCGGCAAGCCGTGTAAGAAATTGGTGGTGCCATCCAATGGATCAATGATCCAAATAAAGTCAGACTGGGTATTCGATTCACCGCTTTCCTCACCCAAAAAGCCGTGGGTAGGATAGAGCTCTTTTAAGGTGTCGATGATGGCTTGCTCAGCCGCTTTGTCCACTTCGGTAACAAAGTCGTTATAGGTTTTGGTTTGAATTTTAAGGGAGCCGATGTCCTCGGATGCGCGGGTAATGATGTTACCGGCACGGCGGGCAGCTTTCACTGCGTTGGATAGCATGGGATGCATAGTGTCTCGAATCGGTGGCCAATAGCTAGGCCCACTTAAGCACGCTGGCTTAACTTGGCGGATTGCATTGGTGGGTTAAAGAACGGGTTAGGCGTTATTTTAATACGATTTGTTAAATTAGCCTATCACCCAGCTTTAGCCTTTCCCCTTTGCAACAGGCCTTGTGGCCTGCGCTGTGGATAGCCCTTCAAAATAAATACTATAAATTGCTATATATGATACTTAGGTGATAAACGTAATAAGTAATTATCTGCTAGTATTATTTTTAATAAAATTCCCCCGCAAAAATTGCCACTGCCTTTACCCACGCAGTTGGCCTTGCTGACGGCGGTGAATGCGCCTCACCGAATAGAGATAGTCCATTTGTAGCCGGAAACACCATGACCAAATCTGAGTTAGTGAACAGTATTAAAAAAAGCTTTCCGTATTTATCGGAAGCCGATTGCTTGATGTGCATCAACTCCCTAATCGATTTTATGGGCGTCCATTTGAGCCTAGGTGATAAATTTGAGATTCGTGGCTTTGGTACGTTTTCAACTAAAACCAGGCAAGCGCGCACGGTTAGAAACCCTAAAACTGGTGAACAAATTCAACGCAAAGCCACGGCATACCCGTGCTTTAGGCCAGGCAAGATGCTCAAAGACCGCGTCAACGATGTAGCTTAAGCCATGGCCCACTTCCCTTTACCCTTCAATACTTAAGCAATCAAGGCAGCATCCATGGCAACCCAAAAACTCGCATTAAAAGCCCTCGATTTAATGACCACCAGTGACGTGGCCAAAGAACTAGGCGTGACCATACGCTCGGTGCAACTTTGGGTAGAGCAAGGTGCATTAGAAGGCTGGAAAACACCGGGCGGGCACAGACGCATCACCCGTGCATCCTTTAACCGCATGACCGCCAGCCGCGCCAGCCATAAAAAAAAACCAGCCAAGCGCCGATTCTAAATTGCACGTGCTGATCATTGAAAAAGACGAAGCCACACAAAGCCTATACCGTCAAACCATCAAAAGCTGGGGCTTGGCGGTGGATTTAAAAATGACGGCCCATCCTATTGAAGCCGTGGTTGCCCTTGGCTTGCAAACGCCGGATTTACTCATGACCGATTTAAACCTAAGTGAGATTGACGCGCTGGCCATGCTTAAAGCCTTGCGCAGTAACGACGCTTACAGCGACATGGGCATTGTCGCCGTCACAAACTTAAGCGCCGACGACATTGCCGCCAAAGGCAGCCTGCCTAAGCGCGTGCGCTTGTACAGCAAAAACCCCATACCGTTTTGGGAAATGAAAGAACTGATGGCCGGCTTAATCGAACGCAAGCAAGAGCGCCAAAGCGCCTAAGCATCCTAGCCCGCGTGGCGCCTTTAAGGCCATCGATGCTAAACTAGCGTTTTTACGGTACCCATCATGTCAGCCATTATCGATAGCACACCTTTAGCCCCATTGCACAATTTCCGTGTGGTGTTATGCCAAACCAGTCACCCTGGCAACATCGGTTCGACGGCGCGCGCCATGAAAACCATGGGTTTGCAGCATCTGTATTTGGTTAAACCAGACAGCTTTCCCGATGCGCACGCCACGGCGCTGGCCACCGGCGCAGCGGATTTATTGGAGCAGGCGGTGGTGACCGAGACCTTAGCCGAAGCCCTAGAAGGCTGCGCCTTTGCCATCGGTTTGAGTGCTCGTAAGCGCGGCTTATCGCACGAATTGGTGAACGTCCGAAGCGCGGCACACACGGCGGTTAACGTGGCCTCCACGCAAACCGTGGCCTTGGTGTTCGGTACCGAAATGAGCGGTTTATCCAATGCCGAGCTGGATTTGTGCCAATTGCTGGCGATGATACAAGCCAACCCAGTTTATTCTTCGCTGAACTTGGCGGCGGCGGTGCAAATCGTCTGCTACGAACTAAGAATGGCCGCACTGGAAAAAGCCAACATGCAAGACGATAACCTTAGCCCGCACGCGCCACCGGTGTATGCCAGCATAGAAAGCGTGGAAGGCTTTTACCAACACCTGCAAGAAACACTGCTGCACATAGGCTATTTAAATCCGCAGGCGCCAAAAAAACTGATGGAACGCTTGCGGCGGATTTATGCCAGAATTCGCTTAGAGAAAGAAGAAGTAAATTTGTTACGTGGCATACTGACGTTGACCGTCACCCCAAAAAAACACGATAAATATTGAGGGTTAGCCGGCGCAACAAGCCGCAGGCAACTTAGCAATTGCAATCGAAAAGAAGGCTGAATTATGTTTGATCATTTAAAAGAAGACATCGCCATTGTGTTTGAGCGCGACCCCGCCGCCAGAACGCATTGGGAAATCCTCACCACTTACCCCGGCGTGCACGCCTTATTAATGCACCGTGTGTCGCATTTCTTGTGGCAAAAACACTTGTATTGGTTAGCCCGTTTTAGCTCGCACTTGGCCCGTTGGTTAACCGGCATTGAAATACACCCAGGTGCTAGCATAGGCCACCGCGTATTCATCGACCACGGCATGGGCGTGGTCATAGGCGAAACCGCCATCATAGGCGACGATTGCACGCTCTACCACGGCGTGACGCTAGGCGGCACTTCATGGAATAAAGGCAAACGCCACCCCACCCTAGAAAAAGGCGTGGTCATCGGTGCTGGCGCTAAAATATTAGGGCCCATCACCTTGGGTGCCGGCGCCAAAGTGGGCTCAAACGCGGTGGTGGTAAAAGACGTCCCAGCCAATGCCACGGCCATAGGCATTCCGGCTCGCATATTGGAAGAAGCACCAGTTGCCAAAAAAGCCGAAGCAAACCCAAGCAGCTTTACCGCCTACGCGGTGGTGGACGACAACGAAAAATTCAACCACGAAGCCATGGCCATCGCCTTGCAAGCCTTGATGGAAAAAAGCACCAAGCAAGACCTCAAGTTGGCTGAAATGACCTTGCAACTGCAGCTATTGGCGGTGGATGCGCAAGCTGACAGCAAGGTGGCCAGCGCGTTTGACGTCAGCCCCGCACCGAAGAAAACCAGCACTAAAAAATAGCACGACCGCCAAGCAATACGGCCTAAAAAATGGCCAACCAAATAGTTGACTAAAGTTATCGGGTATTATAGAATACTTGACAATTATAGAGGGCTATTAAAGTCATGAAACTCACCACCAAAGGCCGTTTTGCCGTTACCGCTATGCTGGACTTAGCGCTACACGAATCCTTAGCGCACGATGCCATGGCGAATGGCTCCCTACCGAGTGAAATCAAGCCCGTCACTTTGGCTGGCATCAGCGAGCGACAAAGAATCTCCCTATCTTATTTAGAGCAATTGTTTAGCCGTTTGCGTAGACAAGGCTTGGTGAGCAGCGTACGCGGCCCAGGTGGCGGTTACAAACTAGCAAAAAACTACACCGATATTTCGGTGGCCGATGTGATCAACGCAGTCGATGAGCAAATCGATGCCACGCAATGCGGCGGCCATGAAAATTGCCGCGACGAAGGCCGCTGCATGACCCATGACTTGTGGGCTACGCTCAATAGCCGCATATTGGATTACTTAGGCGGCATCAGCTTGGCTGACATGGTAGCCGCACAAAAAAACAAGCAGGCCGCTATCACTGCGCAACGCGCCAATGGCCATG
>CALFXV010000161.1 GCA_937957775.1 uncultured Methylotenera sp.
CTGATTTGGTAGCCTTTGGGTAAGTCTGGGTAAAAATAGTTTTTACGCGCAAACACCGAGCGCGGGGCAATCTCGGCATTAATCGCTAGGCCAAATTTAATCGCGCACTCCACGGCTTGCTTGTTTAACACGGGCAAGACGCCGGGCAGCGCCAGGCTCACTTCGCAGGCTTGGGTGTTCGGCTCGGCGCCGTATTTAACCGATGCGCCGGAAAAAATTTTACTGACTGTTTGCAGTTGGGTGTGTGTTTCCAACCCGATAACGACTTCCCATTCCATTATGCTTTTCCTTCTGGCAAGTTGGGTGCAAGCGTGTGCCAATCGGTGACTTGCTGGTATTGATGGGCCACGTTTAACATGCGCGCTTCATCAAAATAATTACCAATAATTTGCAGGCCTACCGGCAAGGCTGGACCATCTTGGCCGGCAGCAAAACCAGCCGGCACGCTCATGCCAGGCAAGCCGGCTAAGTTGGTGGAGATGGTGTAGATGTCTTGTAAATACATGGCCACCGGGTCGTCTACTTTTTCACCGGCTTTAAACGCCGTGGACGGCGCAGCCGGACCCATGATGACGTCGCATTGTTTGAATGCCTCGACAAAGTCTTGGGCAATCAGTCGGCGAATTTGTTGGGCTTTTAGGTAGTAGGCGTCGTAATAGCCGGCGCTTAGCACATAAGTGCCTATCAAGATGCGGCGTTTTACTTCGTCACCAAAGCCCTCGGCACGGCTCTTGCAATACATGTCCATTAGGTCGGTGTATTAGGCTGCGCGGTGGCCATAGCGAACGCCGTCGTAGCGCGATAAATTGCTGGATGCTTCAGCCGGCGCCAACACGTAGTAAACCGGGATGGATAAACCGGTGTTGGGTAGGGAAATGTTGACGATTTCTGCGCCCAATTTTTTGTATTCGGCAATGGCGTTTTCTATCACTTGGCCGACCTCGGCGGACAAGCCCTCGGCAAAAAACTCCTTGGGTAAGCCTATTTTTAAGCCAGCCAATGGTTTGTTTAAATCGCGGCAGTAGTCTTCTTTTGCGCGGTCCAAGCTGGTGGAATCGCGTTCGTCAAAACCGGCCATGACGTTCATCATCAAGGCGCAATCTTCTGCGCTCTTGGCCATCGGTCCTGCTTGGTCTAAGGATGAAGCAAAGGCGATCATGCCAAAGCGTGACACCACACCGTAAGTCGGTTTTAATCCGGTAAAGCCACACAAGGAAGCAGGTTGGCGTATCGATCCGCCGGTGTCGGTGCCGGTGGCCGCCGCACACAACCTGGCCGCAACCGCTGCCGCACTGCCGCCACTGCTGCCGCCGGGCACGCGATCAAAACTCCAAGGGTTTTTTACCCCACCAAAGTAACTGGTTTCGTTGGACGAACCCATGGCAAATTCATCCATATTGGTCTTGCCTAAGTTCACCGCACCGGCCGCATCAAATTGGCTGATGACATGAGCGTCATAGGGGGCAACAAAGTTAGCCAGCATCTTAGAGCCGCAAGTGGTAGGCCAGCCTTTGGCGCAAAAAATATCTTTTTGGGCGATGGGGATGCCGGTTAAAGGGGCGGCTGAGCCGGCCGCAATGCGCGCGTCAGCGGCGCGGGCTTGCGCCAGTGTTTTATCTTCATCCAAGGCAATGTAGGCATTGATGCTGGGGTTGTATTGCTTAATGCGCTGCAAAAATGCCTGGGTCAATTCTAGACTGGAGACTTGCTTGCTTTGCAAAAGTTGGGCGTAGCCTTTTAGGCTGCCGTTGGTTAATTCGTTGTTGGCCATGATTATTCGATTACTTTAGGAACGAGGTATAAGCCGCCGGCTACGGCCAGCTCTTGCGAGCCATTGCCTAAAATCGGTGCATTTTTTTGGAATTCATCGCGAAGATTGGTTTTGCTGACGACGTCATCGCGTAAGCGTTGGCTTAAGTCTTGGGCGTGTGACATGGGAGCTATACCGCTGGTATCAACTGCTTGCATTTGTTCTATTAAAGCCAATATGCCACTTAGTTTGTTTAAGGTGGCGTTGGCATCGTTTTCGTTGATTTCGATGCGCGCCAAATGCGCCACTTTTTTGATGTCTTCTATGCTTAATGCCATGCTTCAAGTATCCAAAATTTAATCGGTGCAAGGACTGCGTGCACCTTAGTTTGTGGTTTTATGACGGGGTTTAGATGCTGCCTAGTGCTAAAACCGTAGCTCGCTATATTAACTAATCCTAAACGCGGCTATTTATCAGCGCTTATTTGCAATTAAGTTGCCTAGGCATCTTAATTTTGGGCGCGATATGCGGTATTATACCTTGATTTTACGGGCGCCTAAATCGCGCTTTTATTCAGTTGGTGTACCGGCTGTTATTTTGCATTAAAGCACAGGAAAAACAAAATGTTCGGTTTTTTAACTAGTTACTTTTCAAACGACTTGGCGATAGACTTAGGTACCGCCAACACGCTTATTTACTCACGCGGCAAAGGCATCGTGTTAGACGAGCCGTCCGTGGTGGCCATACGCCTTGACGGCGGGCCAGGCGGCAAGAAAATATTGTTGGCTGTGGGTGCCGAAGCAAAAGGCATGTTGGGTCGTTCGCCTTCGAACATTCAAGCCATACGCCCGATGAAAGACGGCGTGATTGCCGACTTCACCATCACCGAACAAATGCTTAAGTATTTCATCCGACGCGTACACGATGCACGTTGGTTTTCACCCAGTCCACGCATCATCATTTGCGTGCCTGTAGGCTCAACGCAAGTCGAGCGTCGCGCGATTAAAGAGTCAGCCGAGCGCGCTGGTGCTAAACAAGTGTTTTTGATTGAAGAGCCTATGGCTGCCGCAATCGGAGCCGGCATGCCGGTTTCAGAGGCAACCGGCTCCATGGTGGTGGACATCGGTGGCGGTACCACTGAGGTGGGCGTGATTTCATTAGGCGGCATCGTTTACGCTAAATCGGAACGTGTAGGCGGCGATAAATTTGATCAGGCCATCATTGATTACATCCGTCGCAATTACGGCATGCAAATTTCTGAACCAACCGCTGAAGCCATTAAGAAAAAAATTGGTTCGGCTTTCCCAGGCTCGACTGTGTTGGAAATGGAAGTAACCGGTCGCAATTTAGCCGAAGGCTTGCCACGTAAATTCACCATTTCCAGCAACGAGATTTTAGAAGCGCTGACTGAGCCGCTTAACGCCATCGTCGGTGCAGTGAAATCGGCCTTGGAGCAAACGCCCCCGGAATTGGGTGCCGATATTGCAGAAAAAGGCATGGTGTTGACCGGGGGTGGTGCTTTGTTGCGTGATTTAGACCGTTTGTTGGTGGAAGAAACCGGCTTGCCTGTCATCGTGGCTGAAGACCCATTGACTTGCGTGGCTCGTGGCTGTGGCCGGGCATTGGAAGAGATCGATAAATTAGGCAACATTTTTGCCTACGAATAAGACTGGCATTTAAGCTGTTTTAGCTTTTTGTCCGTACCCAGTTAGTCCAGTATAGGCCGCCTAGTCGGCCTATACTTTTACTCAGTTTAGAGAGACTTACACTCAACACTAATGGCGCGCCATTTATACAATAAGATAGAACAACAACAAGCTCCGGCATTCTTTGTGCGTGGCCCCAGTCCGTTTGCCCGTTTGGCTTTTTTCTCCGTTTTATCCTTGGCCTTGATGGCATCCGACAGCCGGCTCCAGTATTTGGCCAGCATGCGACAAAGTTTGCAAACCTTGTTGCACCCCCTGCAGTTATTGGCCAATGCGCCCACGCAACTTTATCTAAATACCACCGAGTATTTTTCCACGCACGACACCTTGCTCAGCGAAAATGAGCAATTGAAGAAACGTGATTTAATGCAATCCATCGCCTTGCAAAAGCTCAATTTATTAGAGCAAGAGAATGCCCATATGCGTGAGTTGTTAGCGGCGCAAGCTGCCCTCAAAGAAAGCAGTGTGGCGGCGGAAATCCTGCACGTTGGGCGCGACCCGTTTACTAGAAAAGTCCTAATCAATCGCGGTCAAAACCACAAAATATTGCCTGGCATGGCGGTGGTGGATGCGGCTGGTGTGATAGGGCAGGTGACCCGGGTTTACCCATTAAGCAGCGAGGTGACGCTCATCACCGATACCTCTTTAGCCATGCCCGTGCAAATTGAGCGCAACGGCTTGCGTGCTATTGCCTTTGGTCATGGCCGTGATAGCACGGTGGATTTGCCTTATTTGCCAGCCAATGTGGACATCAAGCGTGGTGACCGATTGGTCACCTCTGGCATCGATGGGGTGTATCCAGCCGGCTTAGCCGTGGCCACTGTTAAGCAGATTGTCAGCGCCGCGGACACGCCTTTTGCACGCATAGTATGCGAGCCCGCCGGAGGGGTCGAGAACCATAGGCAGGTGCTGGTGGTGAGTAAGCCGCAGTTAGGCAGCATCACCGCGCCTAGCTTAACGCAACCCGTGAAGTTAGGCTTGAGCCAAGCCACGTCGGCCGATAAGAAGCAAAGCATGCCAAATAAGTCAGTTATGCCTAGGGATGCCTATGCCCGTTAATAAATTAAAAACCCTGTATTTTTCGGTGTTGTTGGCCTTCATGAGCTTGCTCTTGCCCTGGTCGCAAGCTGCTCTTTTATTGCGCCCTGACTTCATGTTGTTGGTGCTGATTTTTTGGTTAATACGCGCGCCCAATCTTTGCAATGTCGGCACCGCTTGGATGCTTGGTTTGTTGGTGGATTTGGCCGCCGGCATGGTGTTTGGTCAATATGCCTTGGCCTACACGGTTACGGCTTTTTTTGCCGTAACCTACCAGCGCCGTTTGGTTTTATTTACCGGCGTGCAGCAATTGCTATACGTGTTCTCTTTGTTGCTTATCTCCCAAGTCATGCTGCTCATCATTAAAACCTTCGCTGGCGGGCAGTTTATCGGCTGGTTGTATTTTCTGCCTAGCTTCACTGGCGTGTTGCTGTGGTTGCTAGCGATGCGCTTAGGCTTGAACACGGGTGGGCGCGGTCGTGCCAATTAGCCTGTTAATTAGTCGGGTGCATGGCCAGCAAATGGGTGCTTAAGCGTGCTTAGGGAAGTTAAAAATCCGCAACACGAGCAGTATTACTTTAGGCTGCGTTTAGGCTTCATGGCTTTTTTCGTGATGTCGCTGTTTGCTTTGTTGGCTTTGCGCTTCATCTACCTGCAAATCACTCAATACACCCATTACCAAACCTTAGCGGAAAACAACCGCATTTCCATGGTACCCATCGTACCCAATCGCGGCTTGATACTGGATAAAAATGGCGTGGTGCTGGCGCATAATTTTTTCGTTTACACCTTGGAAATCACGCCATCAAAAGCAGGCAACCTAAAAACCACGATTGCTGAATTGGGCCAATTGCTGGAGATCAGTAAAGCCGACATCAAGCGTTTTGCTAAATTGAAAAGCGAAAGCCGCAATTTTGAAAGCATACCGATACGCACGCACCTCAATGAAATTGAAGCGGCCCGTTTTGCCGTCAACCATTATCGCTTTCCCGGCGTGGCAATCAAATCTCGCTTATACCGCCATTACCCTTTGGGCAAATTTGGCTCGCACATGATAGGTTACATCGGACGCATCAACAGTAGCGATATAGTCGCGCTGGAAAAATCCGGCGATTTGTCTAATTACAAAGGTTCCTATCACATAGGCAAAAGCGGCGTGGAGCAGTTTTACGAAACGCAGTTGCATGGTCAGACCGGCTTTGAGCAAGTGGAAACCGATGCCGATGGCCACGCTGTTCGGGTCATTGCTAGATCGGCCCCGGTGCCTGGAACCAATCTGGTCTTGTCGGTGGACAGCAAATTGCAGGAAATTGCCGAGACCGCTTTTGGCAATCGGCGTGGCGCCTTGGTAGCGATCAATCCGAAAACCGGTGCGGTATTAAGCTACGTCAGTCAGCCCGGTTTTGATCCGAATTTGTTTGTCGATGGCATCGATGTGGACAATTGGAAATGGCTCAATGAGTCGCTGGATAAGCCCTTGGTCAACCGTCCGATACGCGGCATTTACCCACCGGGCTCAACTTTCAAGCCTTTTGTCGCCATGGCTGGCTTGGAAAATGCGAAACGCTTACCGCCTTATCGCATCAGCGATCCTGGTTACTATTCATTGGCTAACAGTCGCCACCGTTATCGGGATTGGAAGCCAGACGGCCACGGCATGGTGGACATGCAAAAAGCCATTACCGTTTCTTGCGACACCTTTTTTTATGGCTTGGCATTGGATTTAGGCATCATTAGGCTGACCGATTTTGTTCGTCACTTTGGCTTTGGCGCTAAATCGGGCATAGACATCCGCGGTGAAAACGCTGGCTTACTGCCCACCCCTGAGTGGAAAATGCGCCGTTTTAAACAGCCTTGGTACCAAGGTGAAACGGTGATAGTAGGCATAGGTCAAGGCTACACCTTGGTGACGCCCATGCAGTTGGCGCAAGCCACCGCCACCTTGGCCAATAATGGCGTGGCCATGCGGCCGCATACGGTGCTGGCGATGCAATCGCCGGCGACCGGCCGCACCGTTAATGTGGCGCCGGTGGTGCAAGATCGCATCGCCTTGAAAGCACAAAACATAGCCATCGTTAAGCAAGGCATGATGGACGTTACCTTGCCTGGCGGGACGGCCGCCAGCGTAGGGGCCAATGCTGGCTACAGCATAGCGGCAAAAACCGGTACGGCGCAGGTGATAGGCATCAAACAAAATGCCAAATACGATAGCAGCAGCATCAATGAGCGGCATAGAGACCATGCCTTATTTATTGCCTATGCCCCGGCCGACAACCCCACTATAGCCATGGCAGTGATCGTGGAAAACGGCGGGCACGGCGGCTCGGCAGCCGGCCCCATTGCAAGAAAAGTCATGGATTATTACCTATTAGGCAAGTCACCAAACGAGCCGGTTGCCAAGCCACTAAAAGTTAATGCGGCTAGGCCTGAGGCTCTAAATGAGAGCGCGCACAATGAATAAATTCTTCAAACCTTTGCTGGTGCACATCGATTCGTTTTTGATGGGCTGCTTGTTTTTTACCTTGATGGTGGGCTTGTTCGTTTTGTACAGCGCCTCAGGCCAGGATTTTTCCAAAGTTTACGATCAAGCCGTAAACATCCTATTGGCCTTTTCTGTCATGTGGTTGGCGGCCAATATCGCGCCGCATCAGCTCGAACGCATAGCCATGCCGCTTTATGTATTGGGCGTGGTCTTGTTGGTGGCCGTTGAATTGGTCGGCTCATCCAGTCATGGTGCGCAGCGCTGGCTTAATTTAGGCGTTACCAAAATACAGCCATCGGAAATCATGCGTATTGCCATGCCCATGATGTTGGCTTGGTACTTTACCAAACTCGAAGCTCGGCCTAGTGCCAAGCATTTTGCCCAAGCCGGCTTGTTGTTATTAGTGCCGGTGGCATTGGTCATGAAGCAGCCGGATCTTGGCACGGCTTTGTTGATTACCGCGGCGGGTTTTTATGTGTTGTTTTTGGCCGGCTTGAGTTGGAAGTTGCTATTAGGGGGTACCCTAAGCTTGGCTGTCGCCGCACCCTTTTTGTGGACCTTGTTGCACGATTACCAGCGCCGCCGCATAGAAATTTTATTTGACCCCAGTCAAGATCCACTGGGTTCAGGCTACCACACGATACAGGCGATGATTGCTATAGGCTCGGGAGGCTTTGCCGGCAAGGGTTGGTTAAATGGCACGCAAGCGCAACTGGATTTCATACCGGAGAGGACCACCGATTTTATTTTTGCGGTGTTCAGTGAGGAGTTTGGGTTGTTGGGCAACCTCTTGCTTTTAAGCTTGTTTAGTTTGATTGTTTTGCGCGGCTTGGTGATTGCCTCCGAGGCCAAAAGTACGTTTGGCCGATTGATGGCTGGCAGCATCGCCTTGACCTTTTTTACCTATGCTTTCGTCAACATGGGCATGGTCAGTGGTATTTTGCCTGTGGTGGGGGTGCCCTTGCCCTTGATCAGTTATGGCGGCACGTCCATGGTGATGTTGTGCCTAGGTTTGGGTATCTTGATGAGCATCGCCACCCATAAAAACGTGGTGGCCACTTAATTTTTCACTTTCAATGTTTAATGACCATGACTATAAAAACTTCTCTATTGTTGTTGAGTTTAATGCTGTTAACGGCTTGTGCCGACTTCTCTTTAAATAGCCCCATCGCCGGCCCTGCAACCATTAAAAACGATAAGTCTGGCGGTGCGGACAACGCTGGTGGCAAGCCTGGCGCAGGCGCCTATTATTTGGACGACGGTCCGGGCGACAATGCCCCGGCTAATTTAGACAGTATCCCAAGCGCGACCTTGAAAATAGAGCAGCCTTTACCGCGTGCCAACAAACCGTATGTGGCCTTAGGCCAATCCTATACGCCCATGACCGCGTATCAGCCTTATAAAAAACAGGGCGTGGCTTCCTGGTATGGCAAGCGCTACCACGGCAAAAAAACCTCTACCGGGGAAATTTATGACATGTATGGCATGACGGCTGCGCACACTACCTTACCCATACCCAGTTATGCCAAAGTGACCAATCCAGCCAATGGCCGCTCTGTCATCGTGCGGATTAACGACCGCGGCCCTTTTAAACGCGACCGTTTGATTGATTTATCCTATGTGGCGGCTTACCAATTGCGCCTGGTTAATCATGGCAGTGGCCTTGTGGAGGTGGAGGCCATCGATACCGGCGTGGCCGCCATGCAAGCTGCGGCAGCGCCAGTCAGCGCAGTGAGTCGTCCAGGGCAAAATGAAGCCGAGGGTGTGCTGATACAAGCCGTGCCAAATGAAGCCGTCACGGGTCCATCGGCCAAGCTTGATGCGCCAGTTGCCCCAGGGGTTTATTTGCAATTGGGGGCATTTAAGAATGAAGCCAACAGCCAAATCTTGCAGAAAAAAATTCAAGATTCAGGTCTGCTTGAAAACGCAGCCGCAGCGAAGGTGTATAATGATGGCCTCTACCGAGTGCGGCTTGGCCCTTATGCCAGTAGGGTGGAAGCGGCAAATATGGCCGCTAAAATTCGCCAACAATTAAACATGACCGCCGTTATTATTAACTAGGCCTTTATCAATTAAACCCGTATCAATTAGCCCCGTACCCATTAACAGTGAATTTCATCATGACTACTAGCCAAATAAATACCCATGCTTACGCCCTTCTTTTTAGTTTGACCGCCCTAGTTCTCAGCCCCCTAGCGCAAGCTGCGGGTGCACAAATTCCGCCCGCCCCTGATTTGGCGGTGAATGCCTATTTGCTAAAAGATTTTAATAGCGGCCATGTGTTAGCGGCTAAAAACAATAGCGCGCGCATCGAGCCGGCTTCCTTGACTAAAATCATGACCGCCTATTTGACTTTTAAGGCGCTAAAAAGCAAGCATTTGTCTTTGCAGCAAAATTTAGCCGTGAGTGAATTGGCTTGGAAAGTGGAAGGCTCAAAAATGTTTATTGAGCCTAATCGCCCGGTTAGCGTGGACGAGTTATTGCACGGCATGATCATCCAATCTGGTAACGACGCGTCGATTGCCTTGGCCGAGGGCATCGCCAGTTCCGAAGTGCAGTTTGCCGACATGATGAACCAAGAAGCGCAACGTTTAGGCATGAAAAACACCCACTACATGAACGCGACCGGTTTGCCTGATGCGCAGCATTACACCACGGCTGACGATTTAGCGATCTTGGCCACCGCCTTAATCCACGATTTCCCGGATCAATACCAACGTTTGTACTCAGTGAAAGAATACACTTACAACAACATCACCCAGCCTAATCGCAACCGTTTATTGTGGGCGGATGCCAGTGTCGATGGCATGAAAACCGGCCACACCGAATCGGCTGGCTACTGCTTAATTTCTTCAGCTAAACGCGATGGCATACGCCGTATTTCTGTCTTGTTGGGTGCCGCCAGCGATGCCGCGCGTGCTGCCGAGAGCCAAAAATTATTGAATTACGGTTTTCAGTTTTTTGATTCTAAATTACTCTACAAGCAAGGTCAGGCAATCAAATCCTTACGCGTTTGGAAGGGTAAGGAAAATCAAGTGAATTTAACGGTGGCCGAAGATTTGTACGTGACGGTTGCCAAAGGCGAACACGCCAAAATCGAAGCGCAGGTGACCAGTCAACCGCGTTTGGTGGCGCCTATTCTTAAAGGCCAAGTCATAGGCCGTGTGCAATTTACCTTAAACGGTAAAGTGGTGTCCGAGCGTCCGCTGGTTGCAGCGAAAAGCATAGAAGCAGCCGGTGTGTTT
>CALFXV010000162.1 GCA_937957775.1 uncultured Methylotenera sp.
ATTTCGCACTCAAACTGCAGCCAAATAGCCAAGAAATAAGCATACAAGCCAACAGTGGCCTTAAAAGTATTGCGAAGCAACTGGTAAGGCAAGGTGTACTAAGTGAGCCGTGGCGTTTTATCTTGATTGCTAAGTTGCTAAATAAGGAGGCCTATTTACAAGCGGGTGAGTACACCTTAAATAAAAACGTATCGCCCTACCAATTACTGCTTTCCCTGAATCACGGCAAAACCACGCAGGCCAGCATTACTTTTATAGAAGGCCATAGCTTTTACCAACTGCAGGCGAAAATCAAACAGAACGATGCGCTAAAGCAAACCCTGGTCAATGTGCCAGAAGCGGAAATAATGAAATCATTAGGCTCCCCATACGCCGTTGGCGAGGGATTATTTTTCCCGGACACGTTTTACTTTAATCGCAATACCAGCGATGCGGCTATTTTGCAACGCAGCTACTTATCCATGCAAAACAAATTAGCTAAGGCGTGGGCTACACGTGATGCCAACTTGCCCTACGAAAACAGCTATCAGGCGCTAATCATGGCCTCCATCGTTGAAAAAGAAACAGGCAAGGCCAGTGAGCGCCCTATGATAGCGGGCGTGTTCATTAATCGTTTAGCTATCGGTATGCGACTGCAAACGGATCCTACGGTAATCTATGGCATGGGTTGGTATTATGACGGCAACATACGCAAGCAAGATTTATTGCGCGACACCCCCTACAACACTTATACCCGTTCAGGCTTACCGCCAACGCCTATCGCCATGCCTGGCATGGCAGCAATAGAGGCCGCATTGCATCCAGCCAAAACAAAAGCCTTGTATTTTGTAGGCAAGGGTGATGGTAGCCATGTGTTCTCCAATACATTAGCCGAGCACAATGCCGCCGTGGCTCACTACCAATTAAAAAACAAGAAATAATGCTAAATTATTGATAATTGAACACACTATGACAGGAAAATTCATTACATTAGAAGGCATGGATGGCGCGGGTAAAAGCACCCATATCCCCCACATCATTGCGCTTTTACAAGCCCAAGGGCATGAAGTGGTTTCAACCCGAGAACCTGGTGGAACCGAATTGGGAGAACGTTTGCGGGAATTGGTATTACACGAGACCATGCATGTCGAAACAGAAACCCTACTCATGTTTGCCGCACGAAAAGAACACATTGAATGCGTAATTAAGCCAGCGCTAGCGAGAGGCGCGTACGTGTTATCTGACCGCTTCACTGACGCTACCTACGCCTACCAGTGTGGCGCTAAAGGCCTCAATGCAAATAAAATTGAGGCAATAGAGCAATGGGTACAGGGTGAATTTCAACCTGACCTTACCTTGCTATTTGATGTGCCGGTTGAGGTGAGCGTAGAAAGGCTACGCGCTGCGCGTAGCCCGGATAAATTTGAACGGGAAAATGCGGCATTTTTCTCACGTATACGCCTAGCGTATTTGCAACGGGCTGCGGCAAATCCAAACCGATTCCGAGTCATCGATGCCAATAAGCCTTTGGATGAGGTCGCTAAAACCGTTGAAAGCATCATGCTAAGCTTATGATAAATAATCAAAACTTAAAACCATACCCTTGGCAAAATCAGTTGTGGGATAAGCTGCATGCAAACAAACAGCAAAGGCACCACGCATTTTTGCTGCATGGTCCAGCCGGTATAGGCAAGTATGATTTCGCCCGTTTTTTTAGCAAAAGCTTATTGTGCACTGAACAAAATCCAGTTGGCGCCTGCGGACTATGCGCCAGTTGCAACTGGTTTAATGAAGACGGCCATCCAGACTTCAAACTAATTAGCCCCGAGCAAGAAGACGAGGTTGAAGGCGAATCAAGCGGCACAAAAAAAACCAAGAAAAAAACACAAATATCCATAGCGCAAATACGAGATTTGGCAGATTTTACTGGCTTATCCAGCCATCGCAGTAGTGGTCTACGAATAATTTTGATTTATCCCGCAGAGGCGCTAAATAATGCCTCTGCTAATGCCTTGTTGAAAATGCTCGAAGAGCCAGCCGCAGGCGTGGTATTTTTATTGGTCACCCAGCAAATACAACGCTTGCTGCCGACGATAGTGAGTCGCTGTCAAAAAATTAATATGCCTGCACCCAACGCAGCCCAATCTTTAGCTTGGTTGGCTGACCAAGGCTTAAGCAATGCTGAGAAGCAACTGCAGTACTTTGCCGGCTCGCCTTTGAAAGCCATGGCCGATGGCTTTCAGTATGCACAGGCTAAGGAATTCTTGCAGATGTTGTCTCATGGTGAAAAATTAAGCCCGCACGTTGTTGCGCCAGCCTTACTGACGCATTCTGCTGAAACCGGCATCGTGGCTTTGCAAAAATGGCTATTTGACCTGGTCTTAATGAAACAGGCTAAACAAGTACGCTACCATGAGGCCTATGCAAAGGCTTTAGAGGCGCTGGCTGCCAAAGTAAATTTAGTTAAATTGTTGCAATTACAAAAAAATCTAAATGAATTGCGTAAGCTGGCCTTGCATCCTTTAAATCATGAATTGCAAATGGAAGCCGTGTTGGTCGACTACACGCGGATTTTTTCAAAAACCTAGCCCCCTGTGTCAGCATAGTAAAAGTAAAAATGAATACGGATAAGCTCAATATGTCAGATCCATTCGAAAACGCTAGCAGGCTTTCTTTGATTTTCAAGGAAAAAGCGTCCCTGCATGCGGCATACATGCCTTTTTTACGTGGTGGCGGCCTGTTTATACCAACCGACAAGGTGCATGGCATGGGGGAACCACTAAACATGCTGTTAAGTCTGATTGACGAGCCGATTAAACTGCAGGTGCTTGGCTATGTTGCCTGGGTATCTCCGGCTAATCAAGGTGAAAAACCTCAAGGAGTAGGTGTGCAGTTTAGTGAGGACGAGGGCGGTCGTGCCGCTCGTGAAAAAATCGAACAGTTGCTTGGTGCGGCATTAAATTCGTCACGCCACACGCATACCATGTAAAAATACCTAACGTACCTTTTATATAATTCAAATTTAAAAAACCAATTACCATGCTTGTTGATTCACACTGCCATTTAAACTTTCCTGAATTGCTAAAGGATTTGCCAGCCATTAAGCTGGCTATGCAAGATCATCAAGTGGGTCACGCTTTATGCATTTCCGTTACATTAGACGACTTTCCACAAGTGCTAGCTTTGGCCGAAACCAATGCTAATTTTTTTGCTTCCGTAGGTGTGCACCCAGACTATGAAAACATTACCGAGCCCAGCTTGGATGAGCTGGTTCGGTTAGCCGATCATCCCAAAGTGATTGCCATAGGGGAAACAGGTTTGGATTATTTTCGCTTAACTGGTGACCTAGAATGGCAACGTCAGCGGTTCCGTCGGCATATAAAAGCCGCTATTGCATCGGACAGACCCTTGGTTATCCACACTCGCAACGCCGCCGAAGACACCTTACGTATTATGCAAGAAGAGGGCGCTGACAAGGTAGGTGGAGTGATGCACTGTTTTACGGAAAGCCTGGCAGTGGCTGTGCGGGCAATGGACATGGGATTCTATATTTCTTTTTCAGGCATAGTGACATTTAAAAATGCCACGACCATAAAGGAAGTAGCCAAGTCCATTCCATTGAATAGGCTGTTAATTGAAACGGACTCGCCTTATCTCGCACCTATGCCGCATCGCGGTAAAACCAATCAGCCAAGTTATGTAAGGTTTGTTGCGACAGAGTTGGCTGACCTTCGTGGGGACAGTTTAGCTAATATTGCCAATGCAACCACGGAGAATTTCTTTACATTATTTAAACGTGCCCATGCAGCACACTAGGCTTAGTTAGGCCACAGCCGGCGCTTAAGCTAGGTTAAAATTTGTATCAGTGGCATAATAAGCGTCGTTTTTTTAACTTTTTACACAGGCTACACCATGAAACTTTCACTTAAGCAAATAGGCTATGCACTGGCCACCATATTGGTCATCTCTACTAATTTAAATGTTGCGCAAGCGGCAGGCAATAAGAAAACCTACACTGAGGATCAATTTTTATCAGCCTTTAGTGGTAAATCTAAAGCCTTAATTACGCAAAAACTTGGTGCACCGTTTAAAAAAGATGCATCGGTTAAACCTCAGGGTGCCAGCAGCTTTTTAAACAGAGTGGGTGCAGATGAAAAAGGCTCTAAGCGAGTCAATGTTGAAATGTGGTATTACAGAAACCTAGTTAGGTATGACGCAACTCGCACATACAAGGAAACGGAGATTACT
>CALFXV010000163.1 GCA_937957775.1 uncultured Methylotenera sp.
ACCTTGGTCGGCGGCTTGATGGCCTATTATGCCTTGCAATACGTGCAAAGTTGGGTGCCCATCATATTGGCATTAGCGGCATCCAGCTTGCTTTATGTGGCGGTGGCCGATTTGATTCCAGGTTTACACAAGCGCACCGAACTAAAAGCCACTTTGGCGCAAATTTTACTCATCTCGACTGGTGTCGCCACTATCTGGGTCGCTCACGTCGTCTTGGAGTAAGGCCTTTTTAGCTTGCATGTGCCGTCGGTGTTTGACGCCGAGTAACCACAATAGCAAGGCGCAAGGCATGAGGCCGTAAAAGAAAAATGTCAGCAAGCCGGCCGTGATGCTGGTTTCGGTAGCGGCCATTAAGGTTACTAGGTATAGCCAAGCGATGGCGATGATGTACATAAATAAAATTTAAATTAACGATAGGTAAGTGTTCATGAGTTTATCCAATCCTAAGGTCGGCTTCGTTTCACTCGGTTGCCCGAAAGCCGGCTCCGATGCAGAGCGTATTCTCACCCAATTGCGTGCAGAAGGCTATGCTATTTCCTCCAGCTACGAAGAGGCCGATTTGGTGGTGGTCAACACCTGCGGGTTTATTGATAGCGCGGTGGAAGAGTCGCTGGATGCCATTGGTGAAGCCATAGCGAAGAATGGCAAGGTTATCGTGACCGGTTGTTTGGGCGCTAAAAAAGGCGTGGTGGAAGCAGCTCACCCTAATGTTTTAGCCGTAACCGGCCCGCATGCGCTAGAGGAAGTGATGACGGCGGTGCATGCCAACTTGCCTAAATTGCATGAGCCCTTTGTTGATTTGGTGCCGCCACAAGGCATACGCTTAACACCTAGCCATTATGCTTATTTAAAGATATCCGAAGGCTGTAACCACCGCTGCAGTTTTTGCATCATCCCCAGTATGCGTGGCGATTTAGTCAGCAGGCCGATAGGCGAGGTCTTGAACGAAGCGGAAAACTTAGTCAATGCCGGTGTCTCGGAAATTTTAGTGATTTCGCAAGACACTTCGGCTTACGGCGTGGACGTCAAATACCGCCCCGGTTTTTGGAACGGCAGGCCGGTTAAAACGCGCATGACCGAACTGTGTCAGAGTTTAAGCGATTTAGGCGTGTGGACCCGTTTGCACTACGTTTACCCTTACCCGCACGTGGACGAAGTGATCCCCTTGATGGCGGATGGCTTAATTCTGCCTTATTTGGATGTGCCGTTTCAGCATGCCAGCCCACGTATTCTAAAAGCCATGAAACGTCCGGCGCATGCCGAGAATAATTTAGCGCGCATCAAATCTTGGCGTGAAATCTGCCCAGACATTGCCGTGCGAAGCACCTTTATTGTTGGGTTTCCAGGCGAGACCGAAGACGACTTTAAAATGTTATTGGATTTCTTAGAGGAAGCCCAGTTAGACCGCGTCGGCTGCTTTGCTTATTCTGCTGTGGATGGGGCGGCAGCCAATGCGCTGCCGGATCATGTGCCAGAGGCGTTAAAGCAAGAGCGCTTGAGCCGTTTTATGGAAGTGCAGGAACGCATTAGCGCTGCCAAATTGCAAAGCAAAGTGGGCAGCATGCAAACGGTATTGGTTGATGAGTTGGTCACGGATGAGGCTGGCAACATTGCAGCCATAGGCCGCACTAAAGCAGACGCGCCTGAAATAGACGGCGTGGTCTATTTAGAGGATGCCGAAGGCTTGACCCCTGGTGATTTTGTTGAGGTGGAAATATACAGCGCCGATGGCCACGATTTACGTGGCGGCCCACCGCGGGCTAATTAAACAAATCCGGCATGATGGCTGCCGGGCGTTGACTGTCTGCGCGCTCTTCTAAAAAATCAAAAGTCAGCGGGCAACGCGTCGGTTTTTTGGCGGCTTTGCGTTTCTTGGCTGTGCTGGCTTGTAAGTCTATGTAAGGCGTTTGGCTGATACGCACGTACCCTGAGCTGGCTAATTTTTCGGCGGTGGTTTCAAATAGACTTAAGGGGTTGTCTATGTTTTGCAGGGTGACGATGGTTTTGCTCACTTTTAGCACGTTATACATGGTAAATTTTGCCGCAGTTTGTTTACCGTAAATCTCGCCTGTGTGAATTTCCACTATGCCTCCCAGCACGAATGTTTCCTAATGGTAGCGCCACCATCGCCATTTAACAAGCTTTTTGCCGTGCGTCTAGCTTGATTTTATGTGAGAATGAAGATTGATACTATTTAATTCAACAATGCAGCGTATCAGGCTGCATGGAGTCTAGCATGACCTTAAATCAACAGGCGACAGTGACGCTGTCCTCGTTCCTACGCAGCCAAATAAAGCCTTTGTCCGTTTGCCTAATACTAAGTTTGAGTTTAGCTGCTTGTGGTAAACAAGAGCCAGCCGCCAATGGCATGGGCATGCCGGCTATGCCGGTAGGCGTGATTACGCTGCAAGCCACCAATGTGCCGATTGCGGCCGAGACGGTGGCGCAAACCGAGGGTGCAAAAGAAGTGGAGATACGCCCGCGTGTAGGCGGTATCGTACTGAAAAAACTGTTTGAAGAAGGCGCGCCTATCAAGCAAGGGCAGGCTTTATTTTTAATCGACCCGGTGCCGTTTCAAATTGCCTTGAGCAATGCAAAAGCCCAGTTAGCGCAACAACAGGCTAAGGTTGAGCAAACCGAACGTGAGGCGCAGCGCTTAGTGGCTGTTTTAGAAGCGGCACGTGCACAGTCGCGCACCAGTGGTATGGCTTTGATTTGGCAGTCCACGGCAGAGGGCTTTGTCATTCGACCAGCCCTTGCGCCAAACCAAGCGCAGAGTAACAACGCCATGCCTTTCTCGGCAACTGGCAACACCGCCAGCCCCATTGCGACACGTACAGAAACATGGTTGGCCACTGGCACACAAGCGGCGATCAGCACAGCCACACCACCCACGAACAACACCACGCCAGCCAACTTGGTGGTGCTCGGCCCTGAACCCATCCTCGCGCCTGCTCGCATCACGCTGAGCGTGGCAACCAGCAACAGCGCCAAGCCAGCCCCCTCGCTGAGTATTGGCACAGACGGGCTGCGCCCCTTTCAGGTCGTGCCATGAGCTTGCAAGACACGCCACGCACACCCGCTGTCACGCGCAGCCAAAGCTCACGCGGCTTCACCTTGATTGAGGTATTGGTGGCACTCGCCATCGTGTCCATCGC
>CALFXV010000164.1 GCA_937957775.1 uncultured Methylotenera sp.
CCATGCTTAACAAACTGGCTATCTTGCTTTGCAAGGCCGGGCCTTTTAAGCCTAAATGCGTAGTCAGGCTTTCGCCTATTTGGTAGCCCACGGTAAGCACTGGGTTAAGCGAAGTCATGGGCTCTTGAAAAATCATGGCAATTTTAGCCCCACGAATTTTACGCATGCTGCTGTCGTCAAGTTGCGTTAGATCTTGCACGCCAGATTCACCGTCGTTAAACAGAACCTGACCGCTGGTCAAACGCAATTGTTTAGACAGCAAGCCCATGATGGACAGAGCCGTCAGACTTTTACCGCTGCCGGATTCGCCAACCACGCAGGTGGTTTTGCCTGGCAATATGCTAAAGCTGACCTGCTTGACCAATAAGCGATCTGCGGCGTTTTTAGGCGCAATGCTGATGTTTTGCAACTGCAACAAGGGGGCAAGGGAGTTCATATTAGCCAGTAATTGTAAGGTGTATGGGCATAGTGTGGTCTATGGCTTAATCTGCAGGTAGGCAATGGCCGCATCCAGGCTCAGTTGCTGTTGCTGATCCGGCGCATTAGTGCGCATGGGTTTTAAACCAATTTGTTGTGTGTTCACTTCGTCGTCACCTAAAATAATGGCATAACGCGCTTGGCTTCTGTCGGCTTTTTTCATTTGCGATTTAAAGCTGCCGCCACCTGCGTGCAAAACAACTTGCAAACCAGCTTGGCGTAGCTTTTCTGCCATTGCAAAAGCCGCTTTTTCTGCTAACTCACCGACGTTAACCAAATACACGTCTGGGGCATCATCGGCCACCACACCGTATTCTTGCATCAACAAAAACACCCGCTCCAAACCTATGCCAAAACCGCATGCTGGGGTCGGATCACCGCCCAATCGTTCAACCAAACTGTCGTAACGGCCGCCACCGGCTATGGTGCCTTGCGCGCCCAGCTTGGTAGTCACCCATTCAAATACAGTGCGGTTGTAATAATCGAGGCCGCGAACTAAACGTGCATTGACGGTGAAGGCCACGCCAGCTTCCTTTAATAACGCACACAGACCATCAAAATGCGCGCGGGTTGCATCGCCCAAGCAATCAATTAATTTTGGCGCCGCTTCACACAAGGCTTGCATGCGTGGATTTTTGCTATCCAAAATGCGCAAGGGGTTGCTGTGCAGTCGGCGTTTGGCATCCTCATCCAAGCTGTCAAAGTGCTGCTCAAAATAGGCTATCAATACATCACGGTAAGCGGCACGTTCGTGGGCATCGCCTATGCTATTTATTTGCAATTCGACATCACTGATGCCAAGCTCGCGCCACAAGCGCGCCAACAACACAATTTGCTCGGCGTCCACTTGCGGGCTATCAAAGCCAAAGGCTTCCACGCCTATTTGATGAAATTGCCGTTGACGGCCTTTTTGTACGTTCTCATGCCTAAACATGGCGCCGCTGTACCACAAACGCACTGGCCCGTTATAGGTTAGGTTGCTTTCTATGACGGCGCGCACGCAGCCGGCCGTGCCTTCTGGGCGCAAGGTTAGCTTGTCGCCATTGAGCGCGTCTTGCCAGGCATACATTTCTTTTTCGACGATATCGGTGTGCTCACCTACCGAGCGCACAAACAGATCGGTACTTTCCACCAAAGGCATGCGTATGTTCTTGTAGCCGTATTGAGCCAGCACCCGGCGTGCCGTGTCTTCTAACTTAAACCAGAGCGGCGTGTGCTCGGGCAAAATATCGTAAAAGCCTTTGATACTTTGAAATTTATTGGGCTTGGTTTTGCTTGTGTTATCCGGCATGCTTAAATGGCTTTAATGGCTATGGTTTTTTGGCTGACAGGGCTAGCAGTTGACTGGTGCAACTTTCCGCCCAGGGCATAGTGAGTCTGCACGTAATTCTCCACTATGGCTTGGAATTCCTCGGCAATGCGATCGCCTTTTAGGGTCACGGTTTTTTCCCCATCGACAAACACAGGCGCCACCGGTGTTTCGCCTGTGCCTGGCAGACTAATGCCTATATTGGCTAACTTGGATTCACCCGGACCATTGACCACGCAACCCATGACCGCCACGCTTAAGTTTTCCACGCCGGCATAACGACCTCGCCAGTGTGGCATTTGCTGCCTTAAATAGGATTGAATTTGCATGGCCAATTCTTGAAAATAAGTTGAGGTGGTGCGCCCGCAGCCTGGGCAAGCGGTGACCAATGGGGTGAAAGAGCGTATGCCCATGGTTTGTAAAATTTCTTGCGCGACGATGACTTCTTTACAGCGCGACTCATTCGGCTCCGGCGTCAAGGACACGCGTATGGTGTTGCCTATGCCGCGTTGCAAAAGCAAAGCCAAGGCAGCCGTGGAGGCGACAATGCCTTTCGAACCCATGCCCGCTTCCGTTAAGCCTAAGTGTAAGGGGTAATCGCAACGGGCGGCCAAATCGGTGTAAACCGTGACCAAATCTTGCACGTTGCTAACCTTACAAGAAATGATGATTTGATTGGGTGATAAACCCAATGCGACGGCTTGCTCAGCGCTTTCTATGGCCGATTGGATCAAAGCTTCGCGCATTAGCGCGTCGGCACTCAGCGGCGTAGCCAACTTGGCGTTATCGTCCATCATTTGTGCCATTTTCACTTGGTCTAAACTGCCCCAATTCACGCCTATGCGCACGGCTTTCTTATAGGTAATGGCTGCTTCTATCATGGCGGCGAACTGCTCATCGCGTTTGGAGCCTTTGCCCACGTTGCCTGGATTGATGCGGTATTTAGCTAAGGCCTGGGCGCAGTCTGGGTATTGCGCCAACAATTTATGGCCGTTGTAGTGAAAATCGCCTACCAAGGGTACGTTACAGCCCAGCGCATCCAAGCCTTGGCGTATGGTGGCGACTTGCGCCGCTGCTTCTGGCGAATTAACCGTAATGCGCACCACTTCGCTGCCTGCTTGCCACAACTCAAACACCTGCGCTATGGTCGCCTTCGCGTCCGCGGTGTCGGTATTGGTCATGCTTTGCACCACAACCGGACTGGCTAGCGTGCCATTCAAGCCACCGCCCACTGGCACGTGGCCTACCATCACTTGCAGGGTTGGACGGGGGGCTTGCAGTTGGGAGACGTTCATGGTGGTCACTTTCTATTACTCAAGGGTCAAACGGGCTGTGTTATTAAAGGTTTTACTGGCCACGTCAACCGGCTTTCCCATGTAATCTAGGGACGTTGCTTTAGCATTGCCTAGCCATACAAACAAGGGTGGCTGCGCCTCAATCTTATCGCTGCTGTTGGCCGTGAGCATTTTTTCAAAAAGCACGGCGCCGGATTTATCTTTGACTTGCACCCAGGCCTTATCGGTTACGGATACGATCAGCCATGCAGGGTTGCCAGCCGCATTGTCTTTTACTTCAGCCGTTACACGCATGTCCGAGCTGGGTCTTAGCTGCAAGCCATCGTTAGCAGCCACGCTTGCCGTACTTGGTTTAGGCTTAGCAGTTGCCAGCTCGCTAGGAGCCGGACTAGGCGACATGTCGCTTAAATTGGTAGCGGCCGAACTGGCTGTGGCAACCTCCGCTGCAGGAGGGCTGGCGGACTCTGCTGAGGGGGCAGGCGCTGCAGGCAATTCTGGCAAGGCGACAGCCGACACCACTTCATTATTACCAGTCACATTAGTCGCAACGGACGCAGACTGCTCGACTTGTAAATAACAGACCAGTAAAACCAGCGATAGAACAATCGCCGCGAACTTAAACCAAGGTTTATTCTTCTTCACTAATTGCACGTGCGGCACTGAAGTCTGCACATTGAGGCTGGTAGGCGTGTTATCCGGTACGCGCTGACGGTAACTATCAAGCAATGGTTCGGCATCCAACTCCAACAAGCGCGCGTAATTACGGATAAAACCACGCGTGGCCATAGGCTGCGGCAAGGCCGAAAAGTCATCGCTTTCCAATGCATTAATTTGTTTTAAGCTTAAACGCAAGGTGTCGGATACGGCTTGCACACTCAGATTTTTAGCATTTCTAGCGGCAGCTAAGGCCGCACCCAATGGCGGCCAATCTCCGGCCTGGCTGATCTCGTCTGTCATGGTCTCATACCCTGTAATAACTGAGCTTGCTCCGATTCTGGATAATTCTGCCTCAATTCTAACGCATAACTGGCTTCAAGATTTGCATCACCCAGCGCACGTTCAATTTGAATGGCCAACCAAAGCATGTCAGCACTGGCTTTTGACGACAAGGCCGCTTGCAAGGTTTTCTTGGCCGCCAACGCATCCTTGCGCTTAAATTGGATGGTAGCCAATTGGTAGGCCGCCAAACCGGCCAAGGGGTCAAGCTGCAAGGCACGCAGCAAATACCCTTCTGCCTGAACGCTGTCGTTTTTGCGCAAGGAACAGACGGCAGCATTGGTGTACGCCATGGCCGGGGTAGCATACAAGGGGTTTTTTAGCGCGGCCATAAATTCTTTAATTGATTCGTCCAAGCGATTGCGCGCGCACAGGAAACTGCCGTAATTGTTGTGCGCTTCTGAATTAAGCGGCTCTAGTTGCACGGCTTTTTTGAAGTTAAGTTCCGCCAACGCATCTTGTCCCAACGCAGCCTGAACAAGGCCTAAGCCGTTGTATGCGGCCGCATAACTGGGTTCAATTTTACTGGCCAGGCTAAATTCCTCTAAGGCCACATCCAAGCGGCCCTGCTGCAAATACACCGCACCCAAATCAGCGTGCGCCTGCGCGCGCTCCTTAGGTTTGTCATTAAAGTTCTCCGGTTGCGTGGTGCACGCTAGCAGGACTAAGGCCAAGACAAGCATTAGAACAGCATTAAAGCTATACGAACGCATCTTAAACTGCCTCAATGACGATGTGCTTGGCACTGCGTTTGGTTTTATCCAAGACTTTGCCAGCCAATTGCCCGCATGCGGCATCGATATCTTCGCCACGGGTTTTACGCACCGTCACGACAAAACCGGCTTGCATCAGCACGTCTCTAAAAACCCGCACGTGATTGGGTTGGGAGGTGCCGTAGCCACTGTTAGGGAATGGATTAAACGGGATTAAATTGAATTTGCACGGCACGTGTTTGACCAATTGGATCAATTGCTGAGCATGCTCAACCGTATCATTGATGCCATCCAACATCACGTATTCGAAGGTGACAAAGTCACGCGGGGCTTTTTCTAAATATCGATTGCATGCCGCCATCAAATCTTTTAGTGGGTATTTTTTATTGATGGGCACAATCACGTCGCGCAGCGCATCATTGGGTGCGTGCAAGCTAACGGCCAAGGCCACCGGGCAGTCTTCTTTGAGTCTGTCCATGGCCGGCACTAAACCACTGGTGGACAAGGTGACCCGCCTACGGCTTAAACCGTAAGCGTTATCGTCCAACATGATTTGCATGGCGGTGACGACATTATCGTAGTTAGCCATAGGCTCACCCATGCCCATCATCACCACATTGCTGATAATCCGCTCATCGGCCGGCAACATATCGTAGCCCGGCTCTTGGCGCAAGGAGCGGTTGGCGATGGCCAGTTGGCCTATGATTTCCGCCACACTTAAATTGCGATTAAAGCCTTGGCGACCGGTACTGCAAAACGTGCATTCCAGCGCGCAGCCGACTTGTGAGGAAATACACAACGTGCCTCTGTCGTCTTCCGGTATGAACACCGTCTCTATGCTGTTGGCGGCATCGGTACCGATCAACCATTTGCGCGTGCCGTCATTAGACACTTGCTCCAACTGCACATTAGGCAAGGTAATTTCCGTCTCACTGGCTAACTTTTCCCGCAACACCTTGGCAATGTCCGTCATCTGCTCAAAATCGTGCACGCCAAAACGGTGCATCCAGCGCATCAATTGCTTGGCGCGAAAAGGCTTTTCACCTTGTTCGGCGAACCACGTGGCCAATTGCGGCTGATTAAAATTAAGTAGATTGATCAAAGTCAGGTCTCAAATAAATTAAGCACAAATAAACAAGGCGTCACTAGCGTATCTTGTTTACTGGTGCTTAATCTAGGGCTTAGTCTTAAGGCATTTAATTAAACACCGGCTTTACTTAAATACCAGGCTTAATTTAATGCAGTGCATTAACCAAAGAAATATTTGATTTCGATGGCCGCGTTCTCGGCTGAATCCGAACCGTGCACCGCATTGGCATCAATGCTTTCGGCAAAGTCAGCGCGTATGGTACCGGCAGCCGCTTCTTTTGGATTGGTGGCACCCATTAAATCGCGGTTCACTTGCACGGCATTTTCGCCCTCTAAGGCTTGTATCATCACTGGGCCTGAAATCATGAATTTAACCAAATCATTGAAGAATGGACGCGCTGCGTGAACGGCGTAGAAACCTTCGGCTTCGGCTTTAGTTAATTGTGCCATTTTTGCTGCCACCACTTTTAAACCGGCGTTTTCAAAACGGGTGTAAATTTTACCAATTACATTTTTTGCCACGGCATCAGGTTTGATGATAGAAAGCGTGCGTTGAACAGCCATAATTACTCCATTTAATGAATAGATTGAAAGAACGATAAAATACCATTTTTGACGCTTAAAATAAACCTAAATTGCATGTTCAGCGCTTGTTTTAAGCGCGAATAAGCACAATGTGGCAAAATTACGCTAAATGACAGCCGCTATCCCACCCATTCCAACTTCGCACCACACCTGCCCAGCTTGCGGTTTGCTGTGTGATGACTTGCCTTTAGACGGCCAGGACAGCATTAGCGCGAGCTTTTCCTGCGCAAAAAGTCAGCGCTATTTTAGCCAGGCGGCAACTGCGCCTAGCCAACCAGCCAGCTTAGCCGGACAAGCCTGCGATCTTAATACCGCCTTAGCAGCGGCCGCCAAGATTCTACAAAATAGCCAGCAAACCTTGTTTGCCGGCCTCGGCACGGACGTACATGGCATGCGCGCCATCCTGCCATTAGCAGAAAAATGCCAGGCCACCCTAGACCACATGCACAGCGAGTCCAGCGTGCGCAACACCTTGGCCATGCAAAATAGCGGCTGGCAAACCACCACCTTGAGTGAAGTGAAAAATCGCGCTGATTTAATTCTAGCCATAGGCACCGACATCGTCAGCAGTCACCCACGCTTTTTTGAAAAACTGGT
>CALFXV010000165.1 GCA_937957775.1 uncultured Methylotenera sp.
AAAGCCAGTTTGCAGTTTGAGCAGGTGACCGCTTTATTGCTGGATCACTATTGGGGCCTGCCTGCAGAGCGCGATGCCCGCGCCCGCTTGGATGCGCACTTACGCAAACACTTGAATGCCAGCTACCGTTTGGATGGCTTAATCAAACAAGTGGCCCGCTGTGAAAACGACGGCTGGGCTTTATCCGGCTTATTGGCTCAGCTAAAACAGATTGCCGCCTTTCAAGCCAAGCCCAAGCAATGGCCTTCTGCTTGGCTGGCGGATTTCACCGCCTTGTTGAATGACTTGGCGTGGGCGCAGACGCGGCCCTTATCTAGCCATGAATACCAAACGCAACAGGCTTTTTACAAAAGCATGCAAGAGTTGGCCAGTTTGGATAGCCTAATGGGCAAAGTCAGTGCGCAAGCAGCCTTGCAAAAAGTCAGCGTGTTGATGCGCAACACGGTGTTTCAACCCGAGGCGCGAGGCGACACGCGCATCCAATTATTGGGCTTGTTGGAAACACCGGCTTTGCAATTGGATGCGATTTGGGTCATGAACATGAACGACCAGCATAGCCCGGCCCCGGTTAAGCTCAACCCATTGTTGCCGGCACAAGTGCAACGTGACGCAGGGACGCCCAATGCCAGTGCGGCAGTGCAGAGTCACTTCGCCGGCTTGGTGCAGCAGCGCTTGCTGCACAGTGCGGCCAAGCTGGTGTTTTCCTATGCCTTAAAAGAGGACGACAGGGAATTGCGTCCTTCACCCTTGTTGGCCGGCTTGCCCCATAGCACGCCATCCCTAGCCAGCATGACCACGCTGGCGGAACACTTGGCCGTGCCGGCGTGCATGGAGTACTTGGATGACAGTATCGCACAGCCTTTAAGCATAGATGAAAAAATAAGTGGCGGGGTCAAGCTATTGGCGACGCAAGCCGTTTGCCCAGCTTGGGCTTTTTATCAATACCGCTTGGGCGCCGGCAAATTGCAAACGCCGGTGGACGGCTTGGATAGCATGACGCGCGGCAGTTTATTGCATCAAGTCTTGCAGATTTTTTGGCAAGAATGCCAGAGCCTAAGCCGCTTATTAGTCATGACGACAGAGCAGCGCTGGCAAGCGATAGATACCGCTATTAGCAAGGCGATTGAGGCCAGTCGCCTTGAGGCGCATTTATACCTGCCGCCTCAAGTGCTGCAGATAGAGCATAAGCGCTTGCAGCAACTGCTTAACGATAGCTTGGATTTAGAGTGCCAACGCGCCGATTTTAGCGTGCAAGATTGCGAGAAGAAATTCAATCTAAACCTAGAGGGCTTGCCCTTGACTATCAGCGTGGATCGCATAGACCGTTTAGCCGATGGCCGCTTGGTGGTAATCGATTACAAAACCGGCAACCGGCTTGATTACAAAAGCTGGGCCGACGCGCGCATTGCTGAGCCGCAACTGCCTATTTATGCGGTGCTGGCCTTGCAAGGGCAGGAGGTGGCGGCGGTGTGTTTTGCTAAAGTGCGCAGTGACGAAACCAAGTTTGCCGGTCTGGCGGCCGAAGCCGGCTTGTTGCCTAAGGTATGGGACATCACAGAGAAGCGCAGCAATAAAGTGTTTAATGATTTCGCTGATTGGGCAGCGCTGTTAGACCATTGGCAGGCCAGCTTAAAAGCCATTGCCGCCGAAATTAAAGCTGGCGAGGCCAGCGTGCTGGTCAATAAAGAAAGCGATTTTGTTTATTGCGATGTGCTGCCCTTGCTGCGCTTAGCTGAACGCAGCCTGCAGTTTGAGCGCGCGCAAGCGGCCATGACGGAGGCGAGCGCATGAGTAAAGCGCTAATGGCATCGGATGCCGCTGCTCGCGAACAAGCTTTAGAGCGGCGTTCATTTATCGTGCAGGCGCCTGCCGGTGCCGGCAAAACCGAATTGCTCACGCAGCGCTATTTAAGCTTGCTGGCAACGGTGGACGAGCCAGAAGAAATCATTGCCCTGACCTTTACCAATAAAGCCGCCACGGAAATGCGTAACCGCATACTCTTGAGCCTGGAGCAGGCCGAGCAAGCCCACCCGGAAACGGCGCCGCACAAATTAAAAACCAGGCAACTCGCTGCGCTAGCCTTGCAGCAATCGGCCCGAAAAGATTGGCAATTGATCAAGCAGCCTAGTCGTTTGCGCATCCTCACCATGGATGCCTTGTGCAGCAGTCTCACCCGGCAAATGCCATTGCTGAGTCGCTTTGGTGGTCAGCCGGCAGTCAGTGACGATGCCGATCGCCACTATTTGGAAGCCGCGCGCCTGACCTTGGCCGATATTGTGGATGAAAGCCAGGCCGACGACACGGTGAGCTTGGCCTTAACTTACATGGACAACGACGCGGAGAAGTTGACGGCTTTGTTAGCCAATATGTTGGCCAAGCGCGATCAGTGGATAAAAAAAGCCCATGAATTGCATGGCCAGCCAGACACCGAATCGCTGGCTAGCATGGAGTGGGTGTTACAGCATTTAATCGTCGAGGAATTAACGCTGGTCAGCAGCGTGTTGACCGACCAAGTGCAGCAGGCTTTGTTGCCCTTGATACGCTTTGCTGCCAGCCATTTGGCGGCGGATTCAGAGATTGCGCCCTTATTCGATAGGCAGGCCAGCTTAAGGCCCTGCCTAGAAGACTTAGCGTTGTGGCGCGCAATGGCTAGCTTTTTGCTGACCAAAGATAAGACCTACCGTAAAGTCCTCACTAAAACCAACGGCTTTCCTAACGACGCCGAACACAAGCCCAAAAAAGAGCAATGCTTGGCTATTTTGGCCCAGTTAAGCCAAGCCGATTTGGTGGCCAATATTTTAAGCTTGCCACCCTTATCCACCTTGCAAGACAGTCAGCCGGTGATACGCGCCTTATCTCGCTTGTTGCAGCAAGCCAATGCGCATTTATGGGTGGTCTTTCAAAAAGCCGGCGAGGTGGATTTTGTGGCCATAGCCCAACAGGCCAGTTGGGCCTTGGAGGACGAGCACGGCGCCACCGATTTGGCCTTGAAGCTGGAT
>CALFXV010000166.1 GCA_937957775.1 uncultured Methylotenera sp.
GCCAAACCATTCAAAGCGCCATTGAAAATGGCGAAATGGATGCCTTGGCAGAAATTGTCGAGATTGTGCGCAGCACCGGCGCACTAGACGCCACCCGCGCGGCCGCGAGCGCTGAAGCTGAACGTGCGATTGCTGCCTTGAGTATCTTGCCAACTGGCCCGTATCGCGAAGCCATGCACGCCTTGGGCGTACCCAGCACACGCAGCTTGTGCGTGACGGCGAGTGGCGAAGCGGTATACCGCGAGGAAGCTTTACCTGGGGCCATATTATGCCGAGTAGCCGCTAGCCATTTGCGCGTGGGCACCTTTCAATTTGCCGCTGCCGAGCAAAACCCCGCGCTATTAACAGCGCTAGCCAACTACACCATAGACCGCCATTTCCCAGACCTTCGCGCACAGGCCCAGCCCTATTTGGCTTTACTGGAATCGGTGATAGACCGCCAAGCGCAATTACTAGCCCAGTGGATGCAACTGGGGTTTATACACGGCGTCATGAACACCGATAACATGAGCATCTGCGGCGAAACCATAGACTACGGCCCTTGCGCTTTTCTTAACCGCTACCATGCCGAGGCGGTGTTTAGCTCGATTGATAAAACCGGCCGCTATGCTTACGGCAATCAACCGCAAATGGCCCTGTGGAATCTGGTGAGGTTGGCCGAAACCTTGTTAGCCTTAATAGACACGAATCAAGAAAAAGCCATAGAACTGGCTCGCGCTAGCCTGGAAAACTTTAACGCGCTTTATGCAAACTATTGGTTATCGGGCATGCGCAAGAAATTAGGTTTGTTTAACGCCGAAGACGACGATCAAGCCCTGGCCGACTCGCTGTTGCAACTGATGCAAACCCATCAAGCCGATTACACCCAGGCATTTAGGGCATTGTGCCACGGGGCATTTAAACCTAGCGCCTTGTATCAAGCCCCCGAATTTAGGCATTGGGTGAGCCTATGGCATGCCAGATTGAGCAGGCAAACACAAAGTGGGGAAGAGAGCATGCAATTGATGCAAAGCGTCAACCCAACGGTCATTCCTCGCAACCACTTGGTTGAAGATGCCTTGCAACAGGCCGTCTACGCCAACGACTTGTCGGCCTTTCACGCCTTGTTAGCGGCCATCAGTCAGCCTTATGTCGCCAGCGACTTAAACGACCCATACCAGCAAGCGCCTACGACTGAGTTTGACGCGTCCTATAAAACCTTTTGTGGCACATGATTGAACAAGCACGCTAGCCAATAAAAAAAGGCCGACTCCTTACGGAATCGGCCTTTTTTGCATTTGGTGCCCGGAGCCGGAGTCGAACCGGCACACCCTTACGAGCGAGAGATTTTAAGGTTCTTTCTTAACACCGATGATTAGCCATGAATGGCTATTTAATGCGGGTTTTAGGCTTCATGGCTGTCCATTATAAATCAGTTTTGTGCTATCCAACTGCACAAAAATAGCACAAACGTTAATCCATTTTTAATTCGGAGTTTTTGGCGGGTGGCACGACATCGTGAATATAAGTAAGCACAGTAGTTTTACTCATCACTTCCCCATCCTCACTGTAAATAATATCCTGAACGTAATCTGCATCTAAGCTGTCATGTGGCTTAATATCAAATGCTCTTTTATGAAAACTTGAGAGCCAATCATCATGGCTTATCTTTACGCTTTCAGCTTTTCCATCCATTAAAACTTCCCACATGGACTTACCTAAAAAATCTGGCGTTTTAACTTTAAAATATTTTCGACCAACATTTTGATAGGCTTTATTAGGTTCAATTAGCTCAACAGTATATTCCGCATCTAAAATAGGTATGCTTATGTCACCAAACTCGGTTTGAACTTTTACTGGGGTATTACCCACGCTTGCTCTTGCTTGTTTAAAATCATTCAGCGCTTTTTTTACTGTTTTTAAATCTGGCGGTATATGCCCAGCCGTGCTGTTGGGAAGTTGATCGTACAATGGCTTAAGCTCAACAAGAACTTGTTCCACAGCATCGCTATCATCAAGACATGAAATTAATTTATGTTTACCAGTAACAAGCAATATGCCAACCCATTTTTTCCAATCGAGATCTTCTATTGCATGGTCTGGAATTTTTTTAAGGGCTCTAGCAAGCAATATTTTTAGCGATGAATGCTGGACGTCATTAAGGATAGAAACAGGCTCTAAGCTTGTGTTAATGGAAGACAGAAGAGCTCGATCAATTGTTTCAAGACTTTCAATTATTCTGAGAGCGCCTTGGAACAAATACTTGACCTCTACTGAACCTGGCTCATAATCAATCACCAAGCCAATTTCGCCTTCTATTTCTTCAAGTTTTATTATCGTATCCATAATAATAAATATACTCTTAAAAACACCCAAACGCTATTCAAAAGTCTTCGCTGGAAAGTCCAGTCGTTCGGAATGGGCTGGGTTGCAAAATACTTAGTCATTACCAACGATAGGCCGCTCCGACACCAACAAAAACGTCCGTCTGACCGTTGGAGTTTTAGTCATCGTAATGGGTTGGTGAGCAGATTGGTTAGCTCCACACTGCGCTTGGTTTGGCTGGCCAAGTCAAATTCCCCGCCGGCGGATTAACTGCGATCGCGCGCAATGCTGTTCGGTATGCAATAAAATCGACTTTATTTGTTAAAAAAACCGGCTCATTGGAATTAGATACGCTTGGTAATTCGACCCAATCTGTATCCAATAATAAGCGGGAGGCAGTTGATTTGTTTTGTTCTGCTGTTGCAGGCAACGGCGCTGCTGGGGCTTGTGGTTCTACAAAATCTTCAATAGCACCCCAATTACCGGCCACGCACTCATCAAAAATTACACTTGAACTATGGTTGCTATGGTCTTGAGGGTTCGCCGCAAACGGAACTTCCCCAATGTCCTCAAAATCAACAGTGCATTTAATGAGTGTTTTTTCTTGATTGGCCCAAGCGGGATTTTTTACATTTAAAAAGTTCATTTTTATCCCCTACGCAATTCTAATAAATAAAGTTAAATAAAAATAAGTTGATGTTGGAACTATGCCTCCAGTTGACTCACTCCGCACTAGAATATTGTCAGTCATGCATTTCCACGTCCCCGATTTGCCCGAAAGGGCATAATTTGAATTTTTTATATATCCTGGTGGCGCCGAACTATTGTATATGGTCGTAGGAAAAAAAATGTATGAGTTAATTCCTTCTGAGGACGTACCCATTTCTGATAGGACAACTGCACCGGTCCGGCCATTTACTGATGTAACTGGATACCCTAGCGCAAGAATCGCCTGCTTGACTCTTAATGGTGACATGTTAACAGAGTCACTTGCACCCAATTCTGCTTCTTCTTGCGTCGCGAATGTGCCTGAGTTTTCTTCTTCATAACTGGGTAGTTGTCCAAGTCCGTTGGATTTTAAAACACGCCCAGCCGCGCCAGCTGGTAATTTTGTTAAAGTGGAGGCTGTGTCTGCAACAAGAATGTCACCAATGGTATAGCTCTGTTGACCGGTGCCCCCTTTGGTAGCCGGAACCTTTGGTAAATTTTCAACTGGTATCAATCCAGCATCATCAAGCCCTGCAATGCCCTCTGGCACCCCTTTGCTCTCTTTAATGGCATTTATGTTGTCTGCCATTTGTTTAATCGCGCCGCGGGCGTTGCCAGGGTTATCCCCCGCTGCATCCATGTTGCTGGTGTCAACCACTACTGTTGGCCATGCCATATAAAATTCCCCTTTAAAAACCGCGTAAAAAAACGTCAATATTTGCGTCCGCCAGCGCGTTGCTGGCGTTATAAATTTTGATGCGTGGCCCCACGCTCACGTCTTTGTCGATCACTTCATAGGTCCATCCAGCGCCCACGTTTTGAAGCGTCACTTGTAATTGCGTAATGACTGAAAACGGGGTTCCAAATGGTATGCGAATATCACCTACCCCTAGCCTGTTTGAACCAACAAGCACGGCGGTGTTAAGATCGTTAATCTCTTCATTGAGTGAGTTGCCACTAAGTTGAATATTCAAACTATATAAAATAGGCAGCGTGCCTGTAATCGTGGTGCGCACGCGAATGTACCTCGCCACTAACAACGCGCCAGCCGTTGCCCAGCTTGAATAAGTAATATTGTCGTCACTGTGTTGCTCTTCAATCAGTAACGTGCCATCGGCCGTAGCGGTAATAATTGGCACAAATGGCACGATTGAGATTAAATCAATGGTGGTATGCTGGTAAATAATTGGGGACGTTGGTGTTTTGGGCCACGTTGTCCATGTATCCCATGTGGTTAAATCTTCCCAGGTTGCGCCGTCACTGGTAATTAAATCACCTGTGCCGGCATCGACAATGCAGCCTGTTTTAGTGCCAGGCCAGCCGTAATTGCGCGGTAGCTGGCTATAGATCACCCCAGCTAAACGCTTCTCAGCAAGGTCGGCTGTAATAAATTTGGGATTTTTTGATTCAATACCGGAAGTGTCAACGGCTTTGACCGCAAAGGTGTAAAGCCCCGCTTCCAACTGATTATACTCAAACGGGCTTTGGGTAATCAAGCCATCGTGCATGGGGGTCATTTCAGCCCACGTGTAAACCCCTGTCAATGCCTTGTAGCGTATTTTAAACCCAGCAAAATCTGGCGGCAAACCGAGTGCCAGCGCCATGTCAAACTGGCGTGTGCCATCGGCTTGTACGTTTACTAAAAAGCTTGTAACGTCAGCGGGCGGCGTGGCATAAGGATCACCAATCCATTGAACCCAATCACCGCGGCTTAATCCCACCCCCGCCACGCGCACATATACAGTGCCTCGCTGCGCGGTCACTAAAATATTAGAGCTTGAAACCTCACCGCGGCGTTGCCAGCTTGACCCGCTGTCGTAACTGGTTTCAACATAGTAATGGTCTGCGCCAGGAGCCGGTAACCAATCAATGGCAAGCTGTGGATTACTTGGTGTGCCTGATAATGTAACGCTTAACCCCGTCACCAATGGCCGTGTGATTTTAGATGGTAAGTTCCAATAGCTACTTGGTGCAGGCATTGTGCCTGCGTCAGCCAAGTGAACTGCAGTATCCTCATTAATACACACAATCTCAACTTGGTGAATTGAGCGTGGGCGCACGGTAACGACGCGCGCTAATTTTCTATATTCTTCACCTTTGCCAAAAGTGAATGTTGTTTTTTCGCGGGCGTTGCTCACGTCAGGTTCAAAGTCTAGCGGGCTTGATAATACAGGGTGGTATTCATCAACGCCGGCTGTAGTTAACCAAGGCCCACTAAAACTGCCATTGCGTAACTTAAATCCAAAGTAATGATTGCCGCCACCAATGCTCACGGGCTCTGATAATGTTAAAATTTTTGTGCCAGCATCGTAATGCAGCACGTCACCTGAAACATTCCGCTGCATGCGATCATGCGCAATGGCAATCAAGTCACCAAAAGTGGGGATAAAACCTTCCATTTCTGTGGTGAAGCTAATCGATTGCCGCCGGTAACGGTTGGCAGCGGCAATGTATCTACCCTCTCGCCATGCTTGGTCGGCATTGGTGACACCAAATAAATCAATGGGATATGGGTTGTCGGCTGAATATCCAGGTAGTTGCGCCAAAATCTCAAGCGGCTTTTGTTTTATCTCATCAAAATACGTTACCAAAACGGAGTCTGACGTTTCGTCACTTGGTAACATATATTCCACTTTCATGCTGTTTTTTACAATGTTGCGTTGGCTAAACAGCGCGACAGGTAAACTTGAGGCCGCATCACGCGTAAAGTGATACATGCCCCCTTGCACATAAGGCTTCATACGCCCTGCGCGCGCAATTAAAGTGAGCGATTCCCATAGCACTTGTTTTTGATCAAAAATACCGTCAAACGTATCACCGCGGGCGGCATGCACAGCATCAAGCGCAAGCAGTTGTGCCAAGTCAATGCGGCTATCCGCAATGCCACCACCATAGGTGGCACGCAATGCATCCGCTAACGCCCAGCAAATTGAACGGGTGGAGGTGTTGTTACTCCAGCTTGTGCCATTCCAAATTGGTAATTTTCGCTGCGCTATGCAATTAATCCGGCGCGCACTTTGGTTACTTAAGTTATTAGTGGCACGCATACGCACAGCCAGCATGGTTAAATCGCCATAGTCTTGGCTATCAGGTATATACGCCCGCAATGAAACCCAATCAATCTCATGTCCATAGCGTGAACTGGGTTCCTTGGTATCGGTGCGGGTAACCTTAACCTCATACCGCGCTTTGGTGACGCTGTATTTGTATGACCTACGCTGTGCTGTGGCGGTGGCTGCGCTAAAACTTTCAGAGCCCAATACTACCCAGATACCCGTTGCAACGCCTGCATCGTTGACGGTGCGCGCTTCAACTTTAAACGCCACGCCCACGGTATTTAAGCCACCATCATCATTGGCATAATAAAGGCCACGCGGCGCTACAATATCCACCGCAATTGAGTTGGTTTGTGTGACGGCAGGGTTGGCCATAAATGGGCCAACGACAGTGTTGGTGAGTAGCTCTTGCCCTGAAACTTCACTGGCAGTGATAACATTGGCTGGAAATAATGAAACCCGTGAGCCTGGCGTGACTACTTCATAAGTGACTTCCTCAAAATTATCAATTGCAGTGTCCTCAATTTTAAGGTTGGTCACGGTATATTCACCTTGGCCAATACAAAATAGCTGGTATAAATATTGCTCGTTCCCGGCGTACTCGGTGTAAGGCTCGGCGGCATAGTCAGGGTAAATTAAATGTTTTCCGTAAAGCACGGGGATGGCTTGACCAATACGCGCACTGTTACCCTGTGCGCTTAAATTATAAGTTGGTGATGCTGCCGCACTGCTTTGTGCCTGCGATGAACTCGTGGGTTTAGGTGGTGGTATGAGTGCATTAATCAGCCCGTTACCAACTAAACCGATGCCGGCTTGCAAAGCCATCATACCCATTTCAGACATTACCCCAAGTTGGGGCGCAAGCATACCTGCTGCATAGGGGGCAAATACCGCCACGCCCACCATTAAAATAATACGCAGCGGATTTGAACCACCTCCACCACCATCTTGCGGCAGGGTGATAAACGTTACCACATCGCCATCATTGACTTTTTGTTGCCAGCCTTTATTCGCCCGCAAAACAGGCGCACCATTGACCAAGCACACAAATGGCAATGTCGTTTTGGGTGCAAGTTTTTGCAACCTGCTGTGCCGGCGCAATTGAACCTGTTTTCGATCACGTGCTGGGTCAAATGGGTTGTTAACGTAAACTACAATTGCGCGCATCGATAAGCACCTAAAATGTTGTAACCCATATTTTTAATATTGGTAGGCGTTGTAAAAATTACACCGGCCCCTTTTACTGCGTGCAATAATCCACCACCGTCTACATCAATCCAAATCCCCACATGAGTTGGCTCTTTGCTTTGACTGAGCAGTAAACAATCGCCGTCTTGCGGTGACGCTACTGCGTGCCAGCGATTGCGCTCATCATTACTGGTAAACTCTTTTATTACCGCCCGCACGTTATCAGCATCCACATTTATGGACGGAAGCTCACGGCTGTAATGGCGGCTTTGTACATAGCGCACCAAGCCCCAGCAATCAAAAGCGTCAGGGCCTTGTTTACCACTGACCCACGGCTTCCCCAAATAATTTACTGCCCAGTGCATTAACGAATTAATCCAGGAAAGCGCGAGGCGGTGTATAGCTCACTTGGAAATGCCTTGTTTGATGCATCGCCATAACTAGCGCGGGCGGTTACTTTAAAGTCATCTGCTTCCACGTGCGTAAGCGTTAAGGTTAAAGGTGGATTCATTTGAGGGCCCGTGTCATCAGTGCTTAAATATGGACGATAAGTTACTTCGACTTTGTAAGGTGAAGCCGCAGCCAAAGCTAAGTTATCTTCAATATCACGGCTTACATTGTCCATACTGATAATGATTTCAGGCGTGGGACTGTTTTGCACCTCAGGCAGCGTAAATGAGAAAGCAAATTTAACAAAGGTCACATATGTGCTTGGCGAATCCGGTGCGCTGGCTTCAAGTTTTAGAACATGGTCCGTATGGTCTAACACCACTCGAATGGGTTGACTAAAGTTGGGGTGACGGAATTCAAGGCTGTGTAAAATAACAACGTCGCTAGGTGCGCTGGCGTAGGCTTCTTTAAGGGCTTGCTCAAGACTAATATCAGGCATTCTCCACCTCTAAATGGCCTGTAACGTCCCACGCCTTGTTGCTGTTCCGGCTGTACTTGTACGGCTCAGTAAAGCGCACCACATAGTTCATCATGCCATCGCCTAAATCTAGCGTCATGTTGAACCAATTAACACCAAGGTTAATGTCTGTTTTAAAAAATGAACGGAACGTTAGCATTTCATCTGGCGTAAAACGCCAAGCGACGTCTAGGCGGTGCGGCGTTACGGTAAAGCGTTGCCGCTGCCGCGCCGGACCTGCATCAAAGTCAGTGCGGATTATTGCGTTAAAACCTTCCCCTGAAAAACTTGAGGCAAGCGG
>CALFXV010000167.1 GCA_937957775.1 uncultured Methylotenera sp.
GCAGTGGTTTGCGCAGCATTAATGTGCTGGTTGACGTGACCAACTATGTCTTGCTAGCGTTAGGGCAACCCATGCACGCTTTTGACGCCAATAAGTTAAGTGGCGACATCACCGTGCGTTTTGCGCAAAAAAACGAAAGCTTACGTTTATTAAATGAGCAAGAAGTTAGCCTAAAAAGCGATGACCTGGTGATAGCCGATGGCAGCGGTCCGATTGCCTTAGCCGGCATTATGGGCGGTCAATCAACCTCTGTCGACGAAACAAGTAGCGCTGTGTTTCTAGAGAGCGCCTATTTTACGCCAACGGTGATTGCCGGTAAGGCACGTAGATTGGGTTTAAGTACCGATTCATCCTATCGCTTTGAGCGTGGTGTGGATTTTGCCAACACACGTCTGGCTTTGGAATACGCCACGCAATTGATTAAACAGATTTGCGGCGGCAAAGCTGGCGAGGTGACCGAGTGTCTAGGTGTGCTGCCAAACAGGCTGCCGGTTAAACTGCGCTTAAGTCGTTTGGTTTCAGTGTTAGGCATTCCCTTTGCTGAGGAAAAAGTTGCGCAATTGTTATCGCAATTAGGCTTTACTTACACCTTAGAGCAAAGCGTGTTCACCGTGGTGCCGCCCAGCTACCGCTTTGATATCAGCATAGAAGAAGATCTGATTGAAGAAGTTGCTCGCCTGCATGGCTACGATCACATTCCAGCGCAAGCACCGGTTGCAACATTAAGCATGCTAGAAGCGCCCGAGGCGCGTGCCCATCAAGCCGTATTGCGGGATCGCATGGTTGCCGCCGGTTACCAGGAGTTGGTGAATTACAGCTTCGTCGATGAAACCTGGGAGAGCGACTTGCTTGCCAACCCTAGGCCCATAAAACTTAAAAACCCGATTGCTAGCAACCTAAGCGTGATGCGCAGCAGTTTATGGGGCGGTTTATTGGATAGTTTGGTTTATAACCTAAATCGCAAACAAGACCGAGCCATGCTGTTTGAATTAGGCGCAAGCTACCATTATGCAACTGCGCAGCAAACATCATTTACTGAAACAACGCGCATTGCGGGTTTGGCTTACGGTAGTGCAAAGCCTGAGCAATGGGGTGCAGCAGCATACGATGTGGACTTCTTTGAAATTAAAGCTCACGTTGATACCTTGCTTAGCGATGCGTACGCCTTATTGCCAGTTAGCTACGAGAAGGCCGAGCACAGTGCCTTGCACCCAGGTCAAACTGCCCGCATCCTGATCGATGGCAAAGCGATAGGTTGGTTAGGTAAGCTGCACCCAAAATGGCAGCAGCATTACAATTTAACTAAAAGCACTTTTTTGTTTGAGTTGGACGTGGATGCCATATTGAATCGCCGCATTCCGGCTTATCAAGAAGTCTCTAAATTGTTGCCGGTGCGACGGGATTTAGCGGTAGTGGTGGAGGAAAACATGCCTGTTAGCACCATGATGGCTGCCATTAAAAAAGCGGCCATTCCCATGCTGATGGACGTAGCCTTATTCGATATTTACCAAGGTCAGGGTGTGGCTGAAAACAAAAAAAGCCTTGCGTTATCAGTACTTATGCACGATACTCAAAAAACATTAACGGATAGCGATGCCGATAGCGTCATGGCAAATCTGCTACAATTATTGCAAAATGAGTGCAATGCAACACTGAGAAATTAACACATTAATTAGCTCGCTAAGGTGGGCTGTTTTTTATAGTTTAACTGCGTTACAAATTAGAAATTAAGCCTTAAAAAAGCTGGCAATGAATGGGAGTAGGGTATGACCTTAACAAAAGCTGAACTTGCGGATTTGCTTTACGAGCAAGTTGGTTTAAATAAGCGTGAAGCAAAAGACATGGTTGAGGCCTTTTTTGAAGAAGTGCGTATCGCTTTGGAAGCAGGCGACAGCGTTAAATTATCAGGTTTTGGTAATTTTGAGCTGCGTAAAAAATCAGAGCGCCCCGGGCGCAATCCAAAAACAGGCGAAGAGATTCCTATTTCCGCACGCCGTGTGGTGACCTTCCACGCTAGCCAAAAACTAAAAGCCAAGGTAGAGGCCAACTACCAGAATTAAAATCGGCCTCTATATGGAGGCTGGATTAATGGATTATCCATTTACGTGTTAAGTGAGAAGATGCAGCATGAGTGAGCCAGTGCCAAAATTGCAGTTGCCGCCTATCCCCGCCAAGCGCTACTTTACCATCGGTGAAGTCAGTGAGCTTTGTGGTGTTAAGCCGCACGTACTGCGTTATTGGGAACAAGAGTTTACTCAACTTAAACCGGTCAAACGTCGCGGCAATCGCCGCTATTATCAGCACCACGAAGTATTGTTAATTCGTCGCATACGCGAATTGTTGTATGAGCAAGGCTTCACCATAAGCGGTGCGCGTAATCGCTTAGAGGGTGCAGAGACAGACAGCAGTAAATCTCAAGCAAATCAAGTTGGGGCTCAGTTAGAGTTGGTAGCCAGCGCCGATGACGGCGTACCAAGCTACAATTTTGCGCATGCGAAATCAGAGCTACAAGCCATCATCCAGTTGTTGCGTAGCCAATTAAATTAAGCTTATTTCCCTTGCTGTTTTAATGCGCTCCGGCTTTTGCGTTATAATGGCGCCCTGTTGTGGCTTGCCATGACATCGGTGCGGGGCATAGCGCAGCCTGGTAGCGTACTAGTCTGGGGGACTAGGGGTCGCAAGTTCGAATCTTGCTGTCCCGACCAATTCAAATCATGGCTTACAGTCAACTTGCTGTAAGCCATTTTTTATGCGCGCGTGTTGGCTATTAGGATCACTTTTGCCGCTTGGGTTATGAGTCGGAAGTCGCTACAATAACAAGCTAATCAATCCTAACTAGCTTCGCTGCCATCCCCTCAAACATGTCGCGTCCCACCACAGTTCAAATACGCTTAGATGCTTTTAGGCACAATTACCGAACGGCAAAAGCGCTGTGGCCTGGTAAAGCCATGGCGGTGATCAAAGCCAACGCTTACGGTCACGGTGCCGTGCATTGTGCCCGTGCATTAAGCCAAGAAGCTGACGGCTTTGCCGTGTCTAGTTTAGAAGAGGCCATGCAACTTAGGGATGCAGGAGTGAGGCAGCCCATATTGTTATTAGAAGGATTTTTTGCTGAAACCGAGTTGAAATGCATAGCCGAGCATGACTTGTGGCTAGTCTTGCATGCGCAATGGCAAGTGGATGCATTACTCGCTGCTAGCCTACCTTGTGCACTGCAGGTTTGGCTAAAGATGGACAGCGGCATGCACCGTTTAGGCTTGTCGCCTAAGGATTACCAATTCGCTTACCAGCAACTAAGTGGGCATAAAAATGTGGCTAGCATAGTGCCGATAACGCACTTAGCCAATGCCGACAATCTTGATTCTGATCACAGCATTCAACAAGCCGCGCTTTTTCAGCGCACCTTGGCTGATCTGGCGCCATGCCATGCTAGCAGCTTAGCGAATTCTGCCGCCTTGTTGGCTTGGCCTCAATTACAGCCAATCCTTCATACCCATGAGCATTGGTCTAGGCCTGGCATTATGTTGTATGGCGCCCATCCCATCATAGCCTCTAGCCAAGCCCCTGTTTTAGAACCAGTGATGCACTTTAGCTCACGCATCATTGCATTGCGGCATTTAGAAAAAGGCGATGCCATCGGCTACGGCAGCTTATACCAGGCTGAGCAGGCTATGCGCGTGGGAGTGGTGGCCTGCGGTTACGCGGATGGCTACCCAAGATCAGCCAAGACTGGAACCCCAATAGCCGTGGACGGTCAGAAGACGCAATTGCTAGGACGCGTTTCCATGGACATGCTTTATGTTGATTTAACTGCTATTCCATCAGCGGGCATTCATAGTCATGTTGAGTTATGGGGTAAGCAGGTGTCCGCCAACAGGGTGGCGCAAAGCGCCGGCACCATAGCGTATGAGCTTTTTTGCAACGTTAAGCGTGCCCATTTCGATTATTTTGATCCAGCCAATATTTAATTTCTTTTACTCTAAGGTTAGCTATGCACGTTATTCAAACTCCTAACGCACCGGCTGCAATCGGCCCATACTCACAAGCCATGGTGGTCGGTGATTTATTGTTCACTTCTGGGCAAATTGCCCTTAGGCCGGATGGCAGCTTGAACGATGGCGACATCGTTGCGCAGACTCAGCAAGTGCTAGGGAATTTAAAAGCCGTCATTGAAGCGGCGGGTGCCGATCTATCTAAAGTGGTGAAAACCACCGTATTTTTAAAAAATTTAGACGATTTCGTTGCCATGAACACGATCTATGGTGAGGCCTTTGCGGGACACACACCAGCTCGCTCAACCGTGCAAGTGGCTAAATTGCCACGTGACGTGTTAGTGGAAATTGAAGCCATCGTCTCCTTGCGTTAACACATCAAGGTCTTAGGCCTTTAACTTATTATTCATTAAGGAAACACATGGCATTGGATTTATTTAGCCCGGTTAATTTAGGCGCGATAGCGCTAAAAAATCGCATGGTGATGGCACCATTAACCCGGAATAGGGCAGCCGATGGGGGTTTGCCTCAAGCCATGAACGTCACCTATTACGAGCAACGTGCCAGCGCCGGTTTGATTATTAGCGAGGCGACGCCTATCTCACTAATGGCGCACGGCTACCCAGCATTGCCAGGTATTTATACCGATGCGCAGGTGATGGCTTGGCGTAAGGTGTGCGATGCTGTGCATGCTAAGGGCGGTAAGATGGTCATGCAGCTTTGGCATGTGGGACGTATATCGCACCCCAGTTTGTTGCCAGATAACGCCACGCCTGTTGCGCCTTCAGCCATTAAGCCAGCCGGCAAGGCTTTCACCTATCAAGGCTTGGTTGATTACGTCACGCCTCGTGCATTGCAAGCCAGTGAATTGCCAGCAATAGTTGATGATTATGTGCACGCTACCAAAAATGCCTTAGCTGCTGGCTTTGACGGCGTGGAGATTCATGCAGCCAATGGCTATTTGTTAGACCAATTTCTGCGTGATGGCAGCAATCAGCGCACCGATAACTACGGTGGTAGTTTTGAAAACCGCAGCCGCCTGCTACTAGAAGTAACGGCCGCGGTGGTGGCTGTGGCGGGTGCAGATCGAGTTGGATTGCGTCTATCGCCGGTGAATCCTTTTAACGACATGAAAGACAGCAATCCTCAAGCGCTGTTTAACTTCGTAGTCGATGCCCTTAACCCATTTAAGTTAGCTTACCTGCATGTGGTGGAAGGCGGCATACACGGTGGTGGGGTAGCCGATCCCTTTGACTTTGCTGCCATGCGTCAACGTTGCAGCAGCCCCTATATGGCTAATTTGTCATATGACAAGGCACGTGGTAATGCCGCCATCGCCAGCGGTCATGCCGACGCCGTGGCCTACGGTGTGCCGTTCATTGCCAACCCGGATTTAGTTGAGCGCTTCAAGCAAGATGCATCGCTTATTAAGGCGGATGCAAAAAGCTTTTACGGCGGCACTGAAAAGGGCTATACCGATTACCCGTTTTTGTCGGCATCTTAGGCTTTGAATCATGGATAAACCGGCGATCACCCAAGTTGCTATCAATGACAACATAGCCAAGCGCTGGAGTGGCAGGGCTTATGATGCGCAGCAGGATTTAAGTCCTGAGCAGATCAAGGCCTTACTGGAAGCCGCGCGCTGGGCACCGTCCTGTTTTGGAGATCAGCCGTGGCGTTTTATTGTTTGGCAGAAATCAAGCAACCTGGATGCCTGGCAATCGGCTTTTGATTGCTTGTCTGAAGGCAATCAGGGCTGGGTTAAAAACGCCCCGGTCTTAATGCTGCTCTGTGCGAACAGTTTGTTTAATCACAATCAACAGCCCAACCGTTGGTCCCAGTACGATTGCGGTGCGGCGGCAGAAAACCTTTGTTTGCAAGCCACTAGCATGGGCTTAAGTGCCCATCAGTTGGGTGGATTTAACGTCGATTTGGCACGTAAAGCATTCCAGGTACCCGAGCAATTTAGTTTAATGGCCATGATCAGTGTCGGTTACCCAGGCGATTTATCTAAACTGAGCGCGGAAGCCTTGGCCCGTGAACAAGCCGCGCGATCTCGTCGGCCATTAAGTGAATTGGTTTACGCCAACACCTGGGGCGCAGGCATAGAGTAGCGTTTGCATGATGCCGTCGTGTTGACGGCTTATGCTTAACTATTGGCGCCAGGTCTGATAAACTCTCGTTCGCAAATAAAAATTAGCAAGTTAACCCATTAAATTTAGGATTTCGTCATGGCCGTTGTTGCATTAACTAAAGCAAATTTCAAAGAGACCATAGAAAAAAACAATTTTGTTATTGTTGATTTCTGGGCACCTTGGTGTGATCCTTGTCTGGCATTTACGCCTACTTTTGAAGCGGCCGCTGCAGCCAATCCTGACATCGTGTTTGGTATGGTTAATACCGAAGCCGATCCTGAAATCGGTGAGTATTTCCAAGTGAACCAAATCCCAGGTATTTTAGTAATTCGCGAGCAAGCAGGTATCCATGCTCAAGTGGGTGAAATTGGTGCGCCGGCGTTTACAGAAATCATTAAGTGGGCGCGTGATTTTGATATGAACGGTGTGCGTTCCTACTACGCCGATGAGGCGAAAAAAGCGAAGTAATACTTCGTTCGGCATTAATAAACCAATAAAAAAGCGGCTTATGGCCGCTTTTTTATTGGTTTATTTTATGGGTTTATTGCAAGGCAGCTAAGTACTTGAGTGGGTCGACCGATTTGCCTTGGCGGCGGATTTCAAAGTGCAATTTGACTATATTGCTGTCGGTACTGCCCATCTCGGCAATTTTTTGCCCCAAAGTGATTTGTTGGCCTTCTTTGACCAGGATTTGATTGTTGTGTGCATAAACCGACAGGTAATTGGGGTTGTGTTTAATGATGACTAATTTACCGTAGCCGCGTAAATCCGAGCCACTGTAGATTACGCGGCCTGGAGCGGCGGCATTCACTGCTTGACCAAGCGTGCCGGCTATGTCCACGCCTTTGTTGCTGGATTCATTAAAATTCGCCACCACCTTGCCTTTGGTAGGCCATGACCACTCCATGTTTTCCGATGGGTCAGCCAAGGCTTTGCTGTCGATTTTGACCTCTGCAGGCTGGCTTGCTTGGCTGGGTTTGCTTGTTTGGACTTTGTTTAAGGCTTCGTCGCTATATGGCTCACGCACGCCTTTGGGCTCAGTGATGTTGATGCTAGCGAGGCCAGCGTCGGATTTGATGGGGTTAATTTCCACTGCGCTGTTGTCGGGGTTCAATGGCTTGTCTTTGGCTGCATTTAATTTCAGCACCTGACCGACCTTGATGTTGTATGGCGCGCTGATGTTGTTGGCCAGAGCGATGTCTTTATAGTAATAGCCAAACTCCAGGCCTATGCTGTAAAGGTTATCGCCTTTTTTAACGGTATAGGTATCGGGTCGCCAATCGCCGGCTTTGTAAAGCGGGCGCACCATCACGCTTTGTTTTTTTATGTTGCTGGGCTCGCTCTTGCCAGCATTGGCAGGCAAGCGGTCTATGACAGGGGCAGGTGGACTGGTGCTGCAAGCCGCTAGATTGAGTATGAAGCTTAAGCCAAGTAATGCTAGGGTATGACGCATCGTTATTGAGTGCCGCCAAGTAAAGGGACGAATTTTACCGCTTCCAATTTGCTGGTGCGGTAGTCCTCTTCGCTTAGTCGTTCCACCAAATGCAAGATTTGCTCCTCCGTGCCTACTGGAATGACTAAGCGTCCGCGGACCGCGAGTTGATCCAGCAAGTCTTGGGGAATGTGGCTAGCGGCGGCTGTCACGATAATGCCATCAAAGGGCGCCAGTTCTGCCAGTCCCATGTTGCCATCGGCATGGCCTAATTTTACATTGGTGCATTTAAGGTCGCGCAAATGCTCGCGAGCTTTCATGACCAGTGGCCGTATGCGTTCTACTGAATACACTTCTTTGGCTAACTTGGATAAAACCGCAGTTTGGTAACCGCAACCGGTGCCTATTTCCAAGACTTTTTTCAAATTTGAACCGTTACGTAGGATTTCCGACATGCGGCCAACGATGTAGGGTTGCGAGATGGTTTGCCCGTAGCCTATGGGTAAAGACACGTCTTCGTAGGCGCGTATGGACAAGGCTTCGTCGACAAATATATGGCGGGGAATAGAGCCAATAGCCGATAACACCACTTCATCGAGCACGCCCTGTTCGCGCAAGCGGACCAGCATGCGATCGCGCGTGCGCTGCGACGTCATGCCTATGCCGATTTGGGTTGCGCTTCTTAGAATGGCCACGTGCTTGTGTTCGCTTTATGCATCATGATAGACGTTTAGCCAATCATTAATTTCAGTTAATTGTTGGTGGTTGGTAAGGTCGACCTGTATAGGCGAGATCGATACCTGCTTGTTGGCCACCGCATAAAAATCCGTACCCGGGCCGCCATCATTAGGCGCACCAGCCGCACCAACCCAATAAACTGTTTCGTTACGAGGGGTTTTAAGCTGCACAA
>CALFXV010000168.1 GCA_937957775.1 uncultured Methylotenera sp.
TTTGCCCGGCGCTTGCACGGCTTTGTTTGATGCCTTGCAAAAAACCGGCGCGCTCAGCGAAGATGACATATGGGCTAGGATGCGTCTAGCTCTGCTGGACGGTAATGTAGCGCTAGCAAAAAACATCACGGCCCGCTTGGCTAGCGTTGACCCTGCCGCACTAAAGTGGCTGGACCGTGCCGATTTAGGCCCGCAACTGTTGCTTGAAAAAAGAACGGTTTCTTTTAAATCGCGCTTTGGTGTGGAAGTGAATTTGTATGCACTGGATAGGTTGGCCAGGACTAAACTCGATGTGGCCATCGCCACCCTAGATAAGCTGCAAGGTTTATTTGATGCGAATCAGCGCGCTGTGGCTTGGGGCCGCATGGCTTACCATGCCGCGCGCAAACACGATCCCATGGCCTTGCATTATTTCGCCTTGGCCGATGGCGCTGCCCTCAATGCGGAGCAATTGGCCTGGAAAACGCGAGCCGCATTGCGCGCACAAGATTGGCCTGTTGTTTTACAAAGTATAGTCGCCATGTCGCCCAAACAAGCCGATGAAGCCGCATGGCGTTATTGGAAAGCGCGTGCACTTAAGGAAACGGCGGCCAAGTCTGCAGAACAGCTTGCGCTAGCCCATGCCTTATTTCGTAAGCTAGGCAGCGAGCGCCATTATTACGCTTGGTTGGCAGCCGAAGAATTAGACAGCGTGATGGCCAGTCCCGCCCTTGATTACCAAGCGTCTGAGCAAGAACTGAGCGCATTGGCTAACCATGCTGCCATTAAGCGTGCGGTGGAGTTTCAACGCATAGGCCTGCGCTGGGAAAGCAAAGTGGAATGGTTGGCTGCGACACGAAGTTTTGATGATAAGCAATTGTTGGCGGCTGCGGAATACGCCATGCGCCAGAAGTGGTATGACTTGGCTATAGATACCGCAGACGACACCAAGTTCACGCACAATTTTGCTTTGCGCTATCCCACACCTTACCGGGATTTGTTTCGTAACTACGCTAAAGATTCAGGCTTGGACGAGGCCTGGGTATACGGCATTGCTAGGCAGGAAAGCCATTTTATGCATTTTGCCAAATCCGGGGTGGGGGCATCGGGTTTGATGCAAATCATGCCCACGACGGCGAAATGGGTCGCGCAACGCATAGGCCTAGTCGATTACAGCCACAGCATGCTGCATGATTTGCCGACCAATGTAGCGTTTGGTACACATTACATGCGCTACGCCTTGGATTTGCTGGGGGGTCAAGCGGTGATGGCCACTGCCGGCTACAATGCTGGACCGAGCCGTGCTAAAGAGTGGTTGTCTGCCGAACCCATGGAAGCGGCCATTTACATAGAGAGCATTCCTTATGCGGAAACCCGCTTGTACGTGCAAAAAGTCATGGCCAATGCGCAAATTTATGCCCCGCGTTTGCTGCCTGAAAACAGCAGTATTAAAATTCAAAGTCTAAAAGCACGGCTAGGACAAATTCCTGGACGGGCTAAGTTTGAACAGCAAACCTTAGTTTTACCAAGCACCGATTAAGGCTATAAAAATTGATAGGAAATAGGCAATTCATGCACAAAAAACACACAGTAGTTTTAGGCGGGTCTGGTTTTGTCGGCAGTGCCATAGTAGCTAAGCTGGTCAGTGCCGGTTACCAAGTAACGGTGCTCACTCGTCGCCTAGACCACGCTAAGCATTTATCGTTGTTACCTGGTGTCTCGCTCAAGGTATGCAATGTGTTTGATGCTCAGGCGCTACGCTCCGCATTGCAAGGAGCCGATGCCGTTATTAACTTGCTGGGCATATTGCATCAAAGCGCAAAGACCAGCTTTACACAGGTGCACGAGCATTTGCCTGTGCAATTAGCCAAGGTGTGCCAAGATTTAGGCATTAAACGTTTATTGCACATGAGCAGTCTGTGTGCGGCGACCGATGCCCCTAGTCTATATTTGCGCTCAAAAGGCCGGGCAGAAGTGGCTCTAGCGGCTTATTCGCCGGGTTTAGCCATCACGGTTTTTAGGCCCTCCATCATTTTTGGCCGAGCAGACCAATTTATTAATTTATTTGCAGGCTTAATCAAGCATTTGCCGCTGGTGGTGTTGGTTAAACCGAATGCAAAATTTCAACCGGTATGGGTGGAAGACGTGGCCACTTGCTTTGTCGCCAGCCTAAATGAACCGGCTAGCTTTGGCCTAAGCTACGATCTAGTCGGTCCTAAGGTCTATACCTTCCGTGCCTTGCTCAAAGTCATCATGCAGACCTTAGGCGTGCATAAACCAATATTAGGCTTAAACGATGGTCTGTCCTACGCGCAAGCCTTCCTTATGGAATGCTTGCCGATTAAATTGATGTCACGCGATAACATACGCTCCATGCAGCAAGACAGCGTGAGCGATCAAGCGTTTCCTGAGTGGCTTGAACTTAGGCCAAGTGCATTGGAAACCGTCATGCCGCAGTACCTAATCGATCAGACACCACGCGGAGCATACGATCGATTCCGACGCAAGGCGGCCAGGTAGGAACATGCAAGTCTATTTAGTTGGAGGCGCAGTCCGGGATGAGTTATTGGGTTTGCCCGTCAAGGATAAAGACTACGTGGTGGTTGGTTCTACGCCTGCCGCTATGTTGGCAGCTGGCTATAAATCGGTAGGCAAGGATTTTCCGGTATTTTTACATCCGCAAACGCACGATGAATACGCCCTTGCCCGTACCGAGCGTAAAGTGGCGCAAGGCTATAAGGGCTTTGTGGTACAAGCCTCGATCGACGTCACCTTAGAAGAAGATTTGGCCAGACGCGATCTGACCGTGAATGCGATTGCTAAAGATGCGCAGGGTCAATTAATTGACCCGTATCAGGGTTGCGCTGACTAGATCGGAAGAGCGTCGTGTAGGGAAAGAGTGTCTTCGCCTGTGTAGATCTC
>CALFXV010000169.1 GCA_937957775.1 uncultured Methylotenera sp.
TTCTCGATCAAAACCCCTTTTAATCGTGCAATCATACTAATCGTCCACCTTTCACGCGGAAGCCTGCTGTCGCCAACTTACCCATCCCTTGACCACCATGTGCATGACAAATTGCACAAGCTAAAGCATCAGCAGAATCAGGTTTTGGGGTCATCGGTAATTTAAGTAAACGTTTCACCATCTCTTGCACTTGCTCCTTAGCAGCATGGCCATTACCAACAACAGATTGTTTGACTTGCAAGGCGGTATATTCTGCGACACTTAGATTTCTAATCACTGCCGCACTAATGGCAGCGCCGCGCGCCTGACCCAATAACAGCGTCGACTGCGGATTGACGTTAACGAACACTTTTTCTATGGCAACTTGGTTGGGATGGTAGGTGTCGATGACTTCGAATAAGCCATCCAATATGACTTTTAAACGCGCCGGCAACTCTTCTCTGTCGTCTTCACCGACCACTTTATTCTTTTTAGCGCTGGCCGTTTTGATGGTGCCACTGGCGATGTAATGAATTTTTTCGCCGTCTTTTTCAATCAACCCAAAGCCCGTCATGCGCAGGCCAGGGTCGATACCGAGTATGGTGATTTTGGCCACTAGTCGTCGATTAAGGCGCTGGTGTAGACGTCTTGCACGTCATCTAAATCGTCCAATGCGTCCAATATTTTTTGCATTTTTAGCGCATCGTCGCCACTGAGTTCTATTTCATTCATGGGCTTCATGGTGACTTCTGCCATTACGGCTTTCAAGCCGGCCGCCTCCATGGCTTCTTTGACAGCCATAAAATCATTAGGCGCAGAGATCACCTCTATGCTGCCATCCTCATCGCTGACGACGTCTTCCGCACCCGCGTCCAAAGCCACTTCCATGACTTTATCTTCGTTGGTGCCTGGCTCGTAGACCAAACTGCCACAATGTTTAAACATAAAGGCCACCGAACCATCGGTACCTAAGTTGCCACCAAACTTAGTCAATGCGTGGCGCACATCGGCTACCGCACGCTGCTTATTATCGGTTAAACAATCAATAATAATGGACGCGCCATTGATGCCATAGCCTTCGTAACGAATTTCTTCGTAGTTCACGCCTTCTAATTCACCCGTGCCTTTTTTGATGGCGCGCGTGATGTTATCGGCCGGCATGTTTTCTTCCTTGGCCACCGCCACCGCCGCGCGCAAGCGTGGGTTCATGGTCACGTCGCCACCGCTTAAACGGGCTGCAACCGTGATCTCTTTAATAATTTTGGTGAATATTTTGCCGCGCTTGGCATCTTGACGACCTTTGCGATGTTGAATATTAGCCCACTTACTATGACCTGCCATTTGACCTACCCTTAAGACTTAAAAAATAGCCAGTATTTTATCACAAGCCTGTCTGACCACATTACTCCTGCCCTTGGGCCGGATCAATTTGCGTGTGCTTACGGATGTTAATGATGGAGATGGTAATCAAGGACAGGGCAATCAACACCATGCCTATCAGTTCATACAAATTGGGCACTTCGTTTAACTGCACCCAAGCGGCAATGACCCCTATCACCGGCGCCAACATCGACGCCATGCTAGCAACGCCGGCCTGCAAACGCTGCAAGGCATAGAGCCATAATACCCAAGCCAAGCAACCGCTTAAAAACACATTAAACAGCACGGCATAAATAAAACCGCTGGTCCACTGTATGGGCGGCGCTGGCAAAATTAAGGCTATGGCAAGGATGGGAATGGAGCCCAACAACATAGGCCAGGCGGTCAGATTGAGTAAATCCAAATACGGTTCACGTTGATGCAGTTTTTTGGAAATGATGGCGGAGACCGCCCAGGATATACCCGAACACAACGCTAAAAACATGCTAAAGCCATCGGCCTTGATGTGCAGCGGATCAAAAATAAACAGCATGCCCATGAGCGCAAACAGTACCGCCAACCATTGCCAGCCTTGCACCTTTTCACCCAGCATAGGCCAAGCAAACAACAGTACCCAAAAAGGCATGGTGTAAGTGAGCACCGCCGTTTTACCGGCGCCGCCTTCAACCAAGGCCCATATCAGCAGACCGGTAAAACCCACCGTTTGCAGTAATCCTAAGGCCAACATCGTGCGGAAGTGAGTCAAAGCCAAAGGGCGCTTGGTCAGCGCAATCAAAACAAACAAAACCAAGGCGCCAAAGACTGTGCGCATGGCGGCGAACTGAAATGGGCTAGCGAATTGCACCGCCACCTTCATCACCACCCAGTTATACCCCCAAATTAAAGTAAGAACGAACAAAGCCAACAAGGCTTTAATGACGGTATTTTTATGCATGATGGGAGAGATTAAGTATTTTTCCAATTCAATTGTGTAACACGCATTATAAGGTGTATATTTTTGGCTAGCGCTTTTGCAAGGAGAGAATAATGAAAACAATACAACAATTACTGGCGACCAAAAAACACCAAGAAGTGATCTCGATTGCCCCACACCGTCCAGTGTTTGATGCATTGGTGGTGATGGCAGAGTATGAAATTGGCGCGCTGATGGTGCTTGAGGGTGACAAGCTAGTTGGAATATTTTCTGAGCGTGACTACGCCAGGGAAGTGGTGTTAAAAGGCAAATCCTCAAAAACCACTGCGGTGAGCGAGGTCATGACGGCCAACGTGATTTCCGTTAAATTAGGCGACACGGTAGAGCAAGGCATGACCGTCATGACAGAAAAACGCATACGCCATTTACCGGTGTTAGATAACAACAAAGTGGTTGGCATGCTCTCTATTGGTGACTTAGTTAAAGAAACCATAGCATACCAACAAGGCTTAATTAAGCAGCTAGAGTCTTACATTACCGGCTAGGCCAACTAAGCACCCAACATCCTGACAAACATAGCGTTTGTCAGGATTTTTTATAGGTATTTGGCCACCATGGCATTGTTTAGATTTTGTGCCGCTACCGGTAAGCGCACAAAATAACCACTGCCGGCTGCCTGCTTTATGACTTCGCCCTTTTTGTTATACATGCTCTCGACTAGCAGGTCTTGATTGCCGCTAGGGTGAATAATTTGCAGGCGATCGCCCACGGAAAATTTATTGCGCGCTTCTATGTCCGCCAAGCCTGTCGTCGCATCGTAAGCCACCACATCCCCCACATACAAACTGCGATTGGACACGGAATAGCCTTGCTTGTAATTTTGATGCTCAGCCGTGTGATGGCGCTGATAAAAGCCATCGGTGTAACCACGGTTGGCTAAGTTTTCCAATTCGCCTAACAAATTCCAATCGAAAGGACGGCCCGCCAATGCGTCATCTATGGCGACACGGTAGTTTTGGCAGGTGCGCGCCACGTAATAACGGGATTTGGTCCGTCCTTCAATTTTCAAAGAATCCACGCCCATTTTCACCAAGCGCTCCACGTGCTCAATGGCACGCAAATCTTTGCTGTTCATGATGTAGGTGCCGTGCTCGTCTTCCAAGATAGGCAACAATTCACCAGGCCTACCCTTCTCTTCTATCAAGTAGACTTTATCGGCTAAGGGATGGCGCGGCAAACTGCCACAACCCGACAGGCTGGACTTTTCCATCTCCGCTTGAAAGTCGAATTCGTTTAAGCGTATGACACCGGCCGCATCTTCCGCCGCGTCGTGCACTTTGTAATCCCAGCGACAAGAATTGGTGCAGGTGCCTTGGTTGGGATCGCGCTGGTTAAAATAGCCGGACAGCAAACAACGTCCAGAATAGGCGATGCACAAGGCGCCGTGCACGAACACTTCCAATTCCATTTCTGGGCAGAGTTGGCGTATTTCTTCAATTTCGTCCAAGGATAATTCGCGCGACAATATCACCCGTGTCAGGCCCAAACTTTGCCAGAATTTAACCGTCGCAAAATTCACCGTGTTGGCTTGCACAGACAAATGCACCGGCATGTCTGGCCATTTTTCACGCACCATCATAATTAAACCCGGATCGGACATGATCAAGGCATCCGGATTCATGGCAATCACCGGCGCCATATCCGCCATATAGGTTTTCACTTTGGCGTTATGCGGGGCAATGTTGCTGGCGACAAAAAACTTTTTACCGCGCGCATGCGCTTCGTTGATGCCTAACTCTAGGTTGGTCATGGTGAAATCGTTATTGCGCGCGCGCAGACTATAACGAGGCTGACCGGCATAAATGGCATCGGCACCGTAATCAAAAGCCGTGCGCATGCGATCCAAATCGCCAGCCGGCGCAAGTAATTCAGGTAATTTCATCTTATTCACCAATAATCTTCACCAAGACGCGTTTTTTGCGCCTGCCATCAAACTCGCCGTAAAAAATTTGTTCCCAAGGGCCAAAGTCCAAACGCCCTTCGGTAATCGCCACCACCACTTCGCGGCCCATTAATTGTCGCTTCATGTGGGCATCGGCATTGTCTTCACCGGTGTCGTTGTGACGGTAGCCACTGACCGGCTCGTGCGGCGCCAATTTTTCCAACCACTGCGTGTAATCGTGATGCAGGCCACGCTCGTCGTCGTTAATAAAGACACTGGCGGTTATGTGCATGGCATTAATTAGCACCAAGCCCTCGCGCACCCCACTCTCACTCAAGCACTCATTGACTTGTTCGGTGATACGGATAAAGGCCACGCGGGTGGGCGGATTAAACCACAATTCTTTACGGTAAGATTTCATGCTGGGCTTCCTCGTGCAAAAGTCAAATGTAAGCGGCTATTTTATCATTGCCGGATTACAAACCCACAAAAAAAGGCCTCCAATGCGGAGGCCTTAGGCAATGCGAGTTGACTATCACTGGCTTAAATCAATTTGCTGCACAAAGCTTTTGCCTTCGTTGTCGTTGGCCGTCACGTCTAGTTTACCAAGCGCGGCAGGCACAAAATTGAATTTAAAATAGGGGTCTTCCGCGGTGCCCACGCCTACGTCTATGCTGAGCAGCGGCGCGGCGTTGTAAGCAAATACCACTTTGTTGATGTAAAAAGCCGGCACGAAGCCTTGTGATACCAATTCGCGTTGCAAACCGGTGCGCATGGGGTGCTTGATATTGAATGTCACCGCGGTTGGGTTATTCAGTGTGACGGGCTGATCCACTTTGAATTTGATCTTACCGGCACTGGCTCGTATGCTCGCCTCATCACCGTCTACCGTGCCACCACAGCCACCGGCAGCGCGTATTTCGCGTGATGCCAAGTACAATTTGCCATCGGCCGTTTCACCCACCAAACGCACAAAGGCATCCGTTTCAAAGCGGATACGGGTGGCGACTTGAAAATTACCCAAGCCTGGGCTTAAATAGTAAGTCGCGGTTAAGGGGATGGGGTTGGCATCAACAAAAGCGTACAGCTTGCTAATCACCACGCCTTTGGCGGCCGAATTATCTATGCTGTAAGTAACCGGCACTTGCGCGCCGCTCTCGGCACGACGTGGGGCATCAATTTTAATAAAATCGGCATCCTGCATGTCGCGCTTAGCAAAGAATGCTTCTTTCATGATGGGCCATAACTTTGTATCGGGTTCAGCACGCAGTGGCATGGCGATAAACAGCGCCATCACTAATACTGCTTTTAGAAAAATAGCTGGATTTAACGGTTTCATTTTAGTCCCCTCCAAAATTAATCACTGTCACGCTAGACAGTCTTGCTTGCTTAATCGCTTATCTAAAATTAGGACCCGACTAAACATGGAAAAATTCACTAGCTTAAAACGCCGACTTAATCCACGTGAAAAAACAACTCCACGCCATTGCCTACCGGGTCTTTAAAATTGATCTGCTTTACTTTTAAAGCCGGCAAATCACGCACCGTGTATTCCACCTGGCAAGCTTTAAGGTGCGCTTCCATGGCCGGCATGTCGGTGCAGGTAAAGGAAAAATGGTCGACGCTGGATAACACATGGGTGAGCATCGTTTCTTCGCCACGGTATTCGGCCAGATGCAACACGACCTTATCGCCTACGTACAACCAAAAGCCGCGACTACTAAAGCCCTCACGCGGGCCGACTTGCAAACCCACCACGTCGCAGTAAAAATCCTTTAATTG
>CALFXV010000170.1 GCA_937957775.1 uncultured Methylotenera sp.
CGCCGCGTTTACTGCTCATCTCATCCTTGGCCGCGCGCATGCCAGAATTGTCGCATTATGCCGGCAGCAAAATGCGCGGTGAATTAGCCATTAAAAACAGTCCCTTACGCTGGACCATCTTTCGTCCGCCCGCAGTGTATGGGCCGGGTGACCGCGAACTGCTTCCGCTTTTTCAAAGCATGGCCAAAGGCCTTGCCCCGCTTCCAGCTGGAGCAAACGGGCGCTTTTCTGTCATCCATGTGGATGATTTAGCGGCGGCCATGGTGCATTGTCTAGGGCAAGATGCCGGAGACGGTAAAACCTTTGAGCTGGACGACGGCCACCCCGGCGGCTACGATTGGCCTAAGGTCATCCAAATCGCGCAAGCGGTGTTGCGCAATGGCGAAAAAATAAGACGCTTACCCATTCCAATTGGCCTACTCAAACTGGTGGCTTGGACCAATTTTTATGCTGCCCAATTACTGCGTTATGCGCCTATGTTAACCCCAGGCAAAATACGCGAGATTACGCACAGCGATTGGTTGTGCGATAATAACGACATTACTCGAATTACTGGTTGGCAGCCCACTTGTGAATTAGCGCAAGGTTTGGCTGGCCTATTTGATAAGCACCACTAGCCTAGATAGGAAATTTTATGACTGAATACGATCGCATCCTTGCCGACTTGATCAAAGGTTTAGCGCCTTTCACCAATGGTAAAACAGTGACTGAGAGCACCGAATTAGTCGGTGACCTAGACCTAGATTCATTGAAAATCATGGAGCTATTGCTGTTTGTCGAAGACAGTTTTGATATCTCTATCCCAGTGAGCATCTTACCGGACGTAAAAACCGTTGGGGACCTGGCTAAACAAGTTGAAAAAATTGTAGGTAACGCATAATGGGATTGTTTACAAAATTTGACGGCTTGGCCGCAGGCCGTGCCGAACTGGGTGCATTGGGCATAGACCCGTTTGCGGTGCAGATAGAAAAAATCATCTCGCCTACCGAAGGCATCATCCACGGCCGCCATACTATTTTAGCGGGCACCAATAATTATTTGGGCCTAACCTTTAATCCCGAGTGCATTGCCAGCGCCCGCCTTGCCTTAGAAAACGAAGGCACTGGCACCACTGGTTCACGCATGGCCAACGGCAGTTACTCTGGCCACCGCAATCTAGAAAAAGAACTCGCGGCCTTTTATGGCAAACGCGATGCCATAGTGTTTTCAACTGGCTACGTAGCTAACTTAGGCATGATTTCAACGCTGGCCGGTCCAGGCGACGTGGTGTTATTAGATGCGGATTGCCACGCCTGTATATACGATGGCTGCCGCCTTGGCGGCGCAGAAACCATACGCTTCCGTCACAACGACGCTGAAGATTTAGCCAAACGCCTACGTCGCTTAGGCCCACGTGCAGCCGAAGCGCTGATCGTGGTGGAAGGCATCTATAGCATGCTGGGTGACCGTGCCCCATTAAAAGAAATCGTTGCAGTTAAGCGCGAATACGGTGGCTACCTGATGGTAGATGAAGCCCATTCGTTTGGTGTGTTAGGCGAACGCGGCTGCGGACTAGTAGAAGAACTGGGCATCATGGACGACGTGGACTTTGTCGTCGGTACCTTTAGTAAAAGTTTAGGTTGTGCAGGCGGCTTTTGCGTGAGCAATATGCCTGAGCTGGATCTGATTCGCTACGCCAGTCGTCCTTATATATTTACTGCCTCGCCAGCACCAGCGACCATAGCCTCAGCTAGGCAAGCGCTGCGCATATTGGAAGCCGGTAAAGATTTACGCAAACGCTTACACAACAATGCCCAACAATTGCATAGCGGTTTAGCCGCTTTAGGCTACACCCTAGGTGGCGATCCTAGCCCAGTGGTGGCGGTGGTCTTAGAAAACAAAGTCGAAGCGCTGCAATTCTGGGATAACTTGTTAAAACTAGGCGTTTACGTCAACCTTATGCTGCCACCAGCAACGCCAAACGGCGTATCGCTGATTCGTTGCAGCGTTAGCGCCGCCCACACCTCCGCCCAAATTGATGCGGTGTGTGCTGCTTTTGCTAAGTTACGCAAGGCAACTTAATCAAAAACAGGTAGGTCGGGGCAATCTTCGACTTATCGCCCTAAGCCAGCCCATGGCTTAATAAGATTTAACGTAGGTCACCTGTGAATCAAGCCGAAGACCCAACACCACACCATAACCCCATGCACCGCGTGCTGGGCAACTTCTGGATTTTAATCCGAGGTCGCGGGGCGGCCGCCATCATGGCCTTTGGTGCCACTGCATTAATGGCAAGAGCGCTAGGCCCAGTGGAGTTTGGTTTAATCGTATTGATGCACACCTACGTGATGCTAATACGGGCTTTGTTGGATTTCGGCACCGCGGATGCCATCGTTCGTTTCGGCGTCGCTGCGCAAGATGCCTCAGATAACCTAACTTTGGCTAAATTAATAAAAATTTGCCGTCGTATAGATAAGCAAGCCAGTATAGTGGCCGCTCTTTTAGCATGGCTCGCTGCCCCCTTTGCCGGCCCTGCCATCGGCATGGACCCCAAGCACGTGATGCTGCTCATGGCTTATAGCGCCATCCTACTAACACCTGGCGTGGGCAGTGCAGCGGGCTTGTTGC
>CALFXV010000171.1 GCA_937957775.1 uncultured Methylotenera sp.
CGTCAATCTTGCGACGTCGAACAATACCCATCGACACCACAGTGTCGCGGGCAGCGGCATAGACGGAGTTCTCGCCATCGGGCGTGAGTGCGGCGCAGTTAATGGCAAACTGCAAAGGCTTTTTTAAGCTAAAGGTCAGCGCGCTCATGCTTGTTTATTGCCCATGATCGCATGCAACTTAAAGTGGTGCGGACCTAGTTTGCCGCCATAATTACCGGCCGAGATGCGTTTAACGCCGCTGGCGCTGCCCAATGCGCAGGTAGCGGCAATGCCAGTGTGCATGGCCAGGGCGATGTCGTCAAAACTTAGGCCATCTATGACAATTTCCATGACGCTTTCTATGTCGCTTGATAGTTCGCTTTGCGTCACGCCTTTGAGCGTTGGGCAAAAGGCATCGTTGGTGGAGGCGAATAGGGCGGCATAGCGGCTGCCCACTTTGGAGCCAGATCGCACCACGCCACCAGGGAAAGGCATGATGACATTAGGTAGGCGCTGCATGGCTGCAATCGCCACCTCGGCGGCGGCCAACGCCGCGCTTTGTGAGGTGGCGAGAATCAAGAAATTCCCCCCACCTATCGCTCGCACCATGCCGGTGCTTTCTTCGCATAAAAATTCGCCGTCCATCACTGGTACACGCCAATAGCGTTTGCCGCTTATTAGTTTGCTGGTTTGAAAACCGTCGCCAAAAAAGCGTAAATTTTTACCCAGATTAATCGGCTCGTCGCTGGCGATGCCGGCAAAGGCGGCGGCGGTAGGGCAAGTTAGCACGCATTGGCCCATGCGGGTTTCCAGTTGTTGCATAAGCACTTTGCTGCCCATGGCAAACATTAAAATGGACACGCCGGGTCTGCCGTCTGGGCTGAGCTCGCTGCTAATTTCTGCTTCTATACCGGCTTCCACCCCACAACCTATTACCGATGTGGCAAAGCCTGTCATGGCATGGGCAGCGTGGTAAGCCCATTTAAGATTTTGCGCGGTGATGATGACGCGGGTGCCGCGCATGTTGAAGGCTTCCGCGAAGGTGTCGTCTATCTGTATGCCGTTAATGATCATTTAAATATGGCTCATGAAAAAATTAAGCGGTTTCATTAGCGTGCTTGCCACTATGTACGACGATGCTACCACGGCCATCATCGGCTATTTCGTCGGGATTAATCTTAAAGTTGGCCAGTTGCATAGTTTGGTATTTAGCAAAGTAATCGCTCAAGTCTTTTTCCACACTGACATCAAATGCCGGTTTGCTGGTGTGGGTCGCACCCCAAACGACTTTAACTACTTTGCCGTCTTTTACCACCAACTCGCCATTTTTAAAGACGTAATCGGGTTTGCTAAACATGGCTTCGCGGTCAGCTTGGTCGGTGTAAACCGTGATGTCGGCCGCCGCGCCTACACCCAAATGACCTCTGTCGTGCAAGCCTATCAGGCCAGCTGCGCCGGCGCGGGTCATGATGGCGATGTCATACAGGCTGTATTCGCGGTCCAAACTCAATAAATTGCTCATGGCTTGCGCGTCTAAATTTAGCTTGGCAAAGGCTTCGTTTCTAAAGCTTTTATCCATTAATAAACGGATTAAATGCGGGTAGCTGGTAAACGGGGCGCCATTCGGGTGGTCGGTGGTTAAAAAGATGCGCCACGGGTCTTCCACGGATAAGAAGAGTTCCAGGCCTATTGCCCATTGCAAGGCGTTTACGTAGTTTTGGTCGCGGTACTTGAATGGCAGCACGCCGCAACCGGCATCGCACTCGATGTCCATCAACACGGCTTTTTTTGGGTTAGCATGGCGCGCGTTTAAGTGCTGCATCATGCTGTCACCCGACGCAGTGACGGTTTGGCCAAACAGAATTTGCCCGACGTCGGCGGTGATGTGTTTGTTTTTATTCAGCGCCTCGGCAATTTCTGCTGCGGCTGAAGAAAATTGTTTGTCGCCTTCTTTGCCGTAGCTGTGAAACTGGATGTGCGTCAAATGCATGGGCAAGCCATCGGATGCGCGCATGGTGTCCAGCGTGGTTTGAAAGTTACCGGCTGCACCTAAGTTATTGCAATGCACGTGCAGCGGTTTGGACACGCCTAATTCGTGCACGGCGCGACTTAAGCTTTGTAAAATTTGCCGCGGCGATACTAGGTAATGGCGGTTGTTCTCATCCAAATCCAATCTGCGTTGATTGAATTTAAAGGCATTAATGCCGCCTGGGTTCACCACCTTAATGCCTATCGATTGGGTACTGTGCAATATCCAAGCCACGTAATCGTTGATGGCTTTTTGGTCTTGCTGGCTGGCCAGCATGCGCAAAAAGTAATCGTCATTACCCAATAAGGCGTAAGCGCCTTTGTCTATCATGGGCGTGTCGCCCATCTCCAAGTGCGCTTGCCTGGCGTTAACTGGCATCAAGGCCGGTTCAAATGCCGCTGTGTAGCCCATTTCTATATAGCGAAAGCCGGTCTCGGTACTGGTGGGCGTAGCAAAATGGCTGCAGCCCGGCGTGCAAATGTGCGCCTCCGGTTCGCTGTAGTGTTTGCTGGCCTGAAATTCTGGCAAGAGCATGCGGGCAATGTTGGTTTTGCCGCCGCCTATGTGGCTGTGCATGTCGATGGCGCCGGCCATCACCACCTTGCCGCTTAAGTCGATGCTGGTGCTTATTTTGATGGCATCGGTTGGCTTAGCCACGATGCGACCTTGGCTGATGAAGATGTCCTCCACCACGCCATTTTTTTTGTGGGCTGGGTCGAAGACGCGTGCATTTTTAAGTTGGGTAATCATGGCATTAATCCCGCCAGTTGATTAAACACCTCGACTAAGCGCGGGAGACTAGAGGCTTGCAGTTTTCTAAGCGGTAGGGCTATCGAGCCATCCATTCTAAATAGCGTGCCGCTGTCGTGCACTGCCGGCACGCGGACTGGAATAAACACCGCCGGTGGGTGCTCAAACTGCGTGTTTGGATGGCCGATGACGATGCTAGGGCCGGCAAAATTGGGCGGTGGTTTGGGGTTAAACGTGCTGACCCATAACAAGGCATCGCAGCTTTTAAGTTGTAAGGTGGTGCTGTAGTGCTGCGTGTCGTAACTGAACTGCTGGTGCTGAAAGCGATTGCGACTGGGAAAGCCGCTAAGCCAGGTGCTGGTTTGGTTGACGCTGATGTCGCCGTCACCGCTGTTTAAGCTCAAGCCGGCAACGCGAGTTTGCTCATTGAGTTTTGCGATCAGTTGGGTAATGCTCTGCACAGTCAATTCCGCATGCGGGTAAGCCAATTCACTGGCTGACCAGACCACGACGGCGTAGTTGGCTGCTTGTATTTTTTCCACTAAAGCCGTTAAGGCGGCCATGCTTAGGCCGGCCACCGATGCGGCTTTATTGGATTTTGCATAAGCCGGGTTGCACAGTGCATTAAGCGTGTTGAGTATGGCCGGCAAGGCCTTTTTATCCACCGCGAGTACGGTGGGACTTGTGCCATCGGGCGCCACGCCGGCTTGGCTGTCGGCCTCGTCTACCGCCAAATACACTACATGGGGTGTGCCCTTGTTAAACAAGCTGTCTTTATTC
>CALFXV010000172.1 GCA_937957775.1 uncultured Methylotenera sp.
ATGTGCTTCTTCGCTTTGTTTTTATGCTCGCGCGCTTGCTCAAATTTCAAATCTTTAATGTTGGCGATGGCCGCATTAGGGTTCAATTTTTTAGGGCACACTTCCACGCAATTCATGATGTTGTGGCAACGGTATAGGCGGTCTGGCTCTTCCAAATTATCCAAACGCTCGTCCAAGGCCTGATCACGGCTATCCACCATAAAACGGTAGGCTTGCATCAAGCCGGCTGGGCCGACAAATTTATCCGGGTTCCACCAGAATGATGGGCAGGATGTGGTGCACGCACCGCACAATATGCATTCGTAGAGGCCATCCAGCTTAGCCCTATCGGCTGGCGATTGCAGACGCTCGGTGGCAGGCGGGGCATCGTTGTTGACTAAATACGGCTTAACCGAATTGTAGTTTTCAAAGAACTGCGTCATGTCCACCACCAGGTCGCGTATCACCGGCAAACCTGGCATAGGCCTTAACACCACCGGCTCTTCTAGGTCAGACAATTTGGTGATGCAGGCCAGGCCATTCTTGCCGTTAATGTTCATGCTGTCGGAACCGCACACGCCTTCACGACAAGATTTGCGCAGGCTTAAACTGTCGTCCAAATCTTTAATGCGCAACAAGGCATCCAGCAACATTTGATCGCTGTCTTCCAAGACCACGTCGTAGTCTTGCATGTACGGTTTTTTATCCACGTCTGGGTTGAATCGGTAAATTGAAAATTTCATTTTTTATCGTCTCTGTAAGCTTAACTTGATGTCATGCCGCTATTAATAAACGCGCGCTTTAGGCTCAAAGCTGTCCACGGTTTGGGGTTTCAAGCGCACCGGTTTGTAACTTAAACGGTGGCCCTCACGGTAGTACAAGGAATGCGTCAACCACTTTTCATCGTCGCGCTGCATAAAGTCTTCACGCGCATGCGCGCCACGGCTTTCGGTTCTGGCTTCTGCCGCGTGCATGGTGGCCAAGGCCACTTCCACTAAATTATCCAACTCCAAGGCATCCACCCTAGCGGTATTGAACACCTGACTCTTGTCTGTGATCACGGTGTTTTTAGCGCGCTCGGCGACTTTGTCTATCTCCACCACACCGGATTGCAACAAATCCGGGAAACGGAATACGCCGCAATGGGTTTGCATGGTCTCGCGTAGCGCTGCACCCACGTCTTTAACCGATTCGCCTTGGGTTTGCGTGTCCAAGCGATTCAGTCTAGCCAAGGTCTTATCAAAGGCATCGGCGGCCAAGGGTTTATGGCTGTTGTCTTTTTTCACTTCTTCCACCATCTTGTCGCCGGCGGCGCGACCGAACACCACTAAATCCAATAGCGAGTTAGAACCCAAACGGTTGGCGCCATGCACCGATACGCAAGCGCACTCGCCTACTGCGTACAAGCCATTGACCACCGCTTGACCGCCACTGGCGTCGGGCGCGATCACTTGGCCTTGTAAATTAGTAGGAATGCCGCCCATCATGTAATGCACGGTCGGCACGATGGGGATGGGGTCTTTGACCGGATCGACGTTAGCAAAGGTTTTGGCAATCTCGCGTATGCCGGGCAATTTATCGTTAATTAAAGCCTCACCCAAATGGTCTAGTTTTAAATACACCGCGTCTTTGTTTTTACCCACGCCGCGGCCGGCTTTAATTTCGGTAGCTATGGCACGCGACACCACGTCACGGCTGGCCAAGTCTTTGGCATGCGGTGCATAGCGCTCCATGAAACGCTCGCCTTCGCTGTTCAATAAATAGCCGCCTTCGCCACGCACGCCCTCGGTAATCAACACGCCGGCATTGAGCACGCCGGTTGGGTGGAATTGCCAAAACTCCATGTCTTGCAAAGGAATGCCAGCGCGCGCTGCCATGCCCAAGCCATCTCCGGTGTTGATGAAGGCATTGGTGCTGGCCTTGAAAATACGACCGGCGCCGCCGGTGGCCAACAAGGTGGCCTTAGCGCGTATGCAGTGCACTTCGCCGGTTTCTATTTCTAAGGCTAAAACGCCGAGCACGTCGCCGTCTTTATCGCGCAATAAATCCAAGGCCAACCACTCGACAAAAAACTGGGTGTTGGACTGGATGTTGCGTTGGTACAGGGTGTGCAACATGGCGTGACCGGTTCTATCGGCCACCGCACAGGTACGAGAAATTGCGCTTTCACCAAAATTTTGCGTCATGCCGCCAAACGGCCGTTGGAATATTTTGCCGTTTTCCAAGCGGTCAAACGGCATACCAAAATGCTCCAATTCGTATATGGCAGCAGCGGCGTTTTTACACATAAACTCGATGGCATCTTGGTCGCCCAAGTAATCCGAACCCTTGATGGTGTCGTACATATGCCACAACCATTTATCATCAGCGACGTTGCCTAGCGCAGCAGCTATACCACCTTGAGCCGCCACGGTATGCGAACGCGTAGGAAACACCTTGGACAACACCGCTACTTTTAAACCGGATTGCGCTAACTGCAATGAGGCACGTAAACCGGCGCCACCGCCGCCTACCACCAATGCATCAAATACTTGCGTTGCAACTGCCATAAGCCATAAACCTTAAATAAAAATTAAATTAAGCCAACAAATTAAGCAAACAATAGGTAAGCTGCCCAAGCCAAATACAGCCATAGCAAGATCACCAAGCCCTTCAATAAGACGCTGCGCAAGGTGGCATTAGGCACGTAATCCTTGAATACATCGCGTATGCCCAGCCATGCGTGCAGCGTTAGGGCCAACCAGAACAACATGGTCAGCACACGCCACCACAGTGGCTGAAAAAAATCGACCCATGCTGCGTAGTCGCTAGGGGCCAAATAGAAAAATCGCCCCACTGCCAGCACGCTGTATAGCGCCATGGCCAAGCCGGTTAGGCGTTGCGATAGCCATGCGCGCATGCCGGGGTAACGTTTGGTTAAGAGTTCAATCCACATAATTTATAGCCACAATGTAATGCTCACCACTAGCGTGGCAAGCAAGCCCAGCACCATCACCACCTTGCTGGTGTAACGGGCTTTCATAAGCGTAGTCATCCAATGCACGTCCATCGCCAAATGACGAATGCCGGCAAAGAAATGGTGAAAAAATGCCCAAGCCAAGCCCATCAATACCAGCTTGATAAAAGGCGAATGCAGAAAAGCCAAGACCAACTGCAAATCCTCGGCCGAGCGCAAAGAGCATTGCAACAACAATAAAATGACCGGCAATATCATAAACAAGGCACAACCGGTGGCCCTATGCAAGATAGACACCAAAGCGTTGATGGGTAAACGTATGGTGAACAAATTCAGGTTTTTAGGCCGATTTTTTTTAGCTAGTTTTTGGTTCATGGTCAGTACTATTTAGCCTGTTGTGCTCTGGCGGCATCCGCCACCGCAACGGACACGCGGGCTAATAAACGTTTATCAAACGGCTTAGGAATAATGTAATCCTTACCGAAACTTAAACTTGTTAGGTTATAGGCTTGCAAGACATCCGCCGGCACCGGTTCGCGTGCCAAGGCCGCCAAGGCATGCGCCGCGGCGATTTGCATTTCATCGGTAATTTGCTTGGCTTTGGCATCCAAAGCGCCGCGGAACAAATACGGGAAGCACAAGGCATTGTTCACTTGATTCGGGAAGTCGGAACGACCGGTCGCCATCAAAATGTCATCGCGCACCGCATGGGCGATGCTAGGCAGTATTTCCGGATCGGGATTGGCCAAGGCAAATACCACTGGCTTGGTCGCCATGAGTTTTAACAAATCAGCCGACAAAGCATTGGCGGCAGACACGCCGATAAACACATCGGCACCCGGCATCACATCGGCTAAAGTCTTAGCCGAGCTTGGGGCGACAGCTAAATGACGGTTGTTATCGTGTAAATCAGCGCGCGCTGTATCCAGCACGCCAGACTTATCCACCATGGTGATGTGGGTCGCCCCCATTAATTTAAGCAAGCGCGCACAAGAACAGCCTGCTGCACCGGCGCCTAAAAATACAATTTTAGCGCCGCTTAATGTTTTGCCTTGCAATTCCAAGGCATTGGATAAGGCCGCGGCCACTATCACCGCCGTGCCATGTTGGTCGTCGTGAAACACCGGGATGTCCAAACGCGCGCGTAATTCATTTTCAATGCGGAAACAGTGCGGTGCAGCGATGTCTTCTAAATTAATGCCGCCAAAGGTAGGCGCAATGTTCACCACGGTTTCGATGAAGGCTTCCACGCTGGGGGCGTTGACCTCTATGTCAAACACGTCTATGCCAGCGAAGTGCTTAAACAACACGGCTTTGCCTTCCATCACTGGCTTACTCGCCAGCGGGCCCATGTTACCCAAGCCCAATACGGCCGTGCCATCGGTAATCACCGCCACCAAGTTGCCTTTATTGGTGTATCGGTAGGCGTTAGCAGGGTCGCGGTTAATTTCACGCACCGGCACTGCAACGCCCGGCGTGTAGGCTAAGGACAAATCTTCTTGGCTGGCGCAAGGCTTGGATGATTCAACGGACAATTTTCCCGGTTTAGGAAACTCGTGGTAATCCAGCGCACGTTTTTTTAAATCATCCATTGTTTCTACCTTTAGTTAATTTTGCACTTACTATTAAAAATTGATCGACTAGCCAAGCTTGACCTAGCAGCGATTAAAGCCTTATTCCAATTCGTTCATATAGTGGTGGTTGTCCGTCACGCACATACCCAATCGCCATTCCATGGGTTTATCGCCGTAAGTAAAGGACACGCGCTCTATGCTCAAAATAGGCTCGTTCTCTTTTAAGCCTAAGGCCTGGGCAACTTCGCCTTTAGCCCCAACAGCTTTCAAGCGTTCTTCAGCCCGCACCATGCGCACCCCGAATTCGGATTCGTACATGCTGTACATGGAACCGTTGTTCTCTTCCACGCGGTTACCATTCAAACCTTTAAATGGCGCAGCCGGAACGATGATGTGATCAAAAATTAAAGGGCGACCAGAAAACGTTAACAAGCGTTTGATCTCTATGGTGGAGGCGCCGGCTTTTAAATCCAGCACTTGCCCCATGCGCACATCGGCCTTGCCTTTAACGCAGGATATGAATTCGTTTTTTAATAGTTCTTTCTGCCCATCTATGGAGGTTAAACGCAAAAAGCGCAGCTTCATGTTGTCCGCACTGTGGGTGGCAACAAAGGTGCCTTTACCCTGACGGCGAATTAAAATATTTTCCGTGGCTAAGGCATCGATGGCTTTTCTGACCGTGCCTTGACTGACTTTATAACGGCCCGCTAGATCAATCTCACTGGGAATCATGTCCCCAGGGCGCCATTCCCCACCAATTAAACTTTGCGTTAACAAGACTTTAATCTGGTCGTAAAGCGGCTTGTAGCTTGGCGAATTGTAATGTTTGTCTATCATGATCGTTGATCTCATCAAAATTGAATGGCCTAAAAAACCGGCTATTCATTTAGCCCAAATTTGCAATGGCTTATTTATATCATGCTATTTTTTAATAGTCTAGCATTTTATATCTTATATAAGACATAAGATATAGATTGACATTTTTAAATGACTCTCTATATAATCGATTCAGCTTAAAAAAATACCCTTCTATAGGCTAAATAAAGGTAAACGTATGACTCAATATTTTCGCCCGCGCCGCTCCATGCTTTATGTGCCCGGTTGCAACACGCATTACTTAGAGCGCGCTAGAACCTTACACGCCGACTCAGTGATACTCGATCTTGGTGATCCAGTATTAGTTGAGTGCAAAGAAGAATCGCGCGATAACGTCGTGCGCTTCGTCAACGAAGGCGGCTACGGCTCACGCGAAGTGGTGGTGCGGGTGAATGACTTAATCTCGCAATGGGGGCCAGACGACATTAAAGCAGTGGCCAAAACCAAAGTCGACGCGGTGTTATTTCCTAATATAGAAAGTAAAGAAGACGTGCTAACGGCGCTATCCTTATTGGATGCCGCCGGCGGTAGTCACTTGCCTATCATGGTCATGATAGAAAGCCCAATTGCCGTGCTGAACGCAAAAGAAATTGCCAGCGCATCCGATCGTATCGTTTGCATGGTAATGGCGACCTCAGACTTGATATCGCAATTGCACGCACGCGTGACGCACGAGCGCTCTGCCATTCTCACCTCTTTATCCTTGGTGATATTAGCGGCCCGCGCTTACGGTCATGCGGTAGTGGACGGCATCACCAGTGATTTTAAAAACATGCATTCCTTTGAATACGCTTGCCGCTTGGGCCGCGACATGGGCTTTGATGGCAAAACACTGATTCACCCCAACCAGATCAAAGCAGCCAACGAGACGTTTGGCCCATCACCACAAGAGATCGCTGAGGCACAAGAGAGAATCGCTGCTTATGACGCTGCTATCGCCTCTGGCGCAGGTATTGCAGTGCTAAACGGTAAACTGATTGAGGAACTGCATATTCAAGATGCCAAAAGAATTTTGGCTCTGGCTAATGCGATTGCAAAACAATCATGAATCAATGATCTAAATCTAAGCTTTGCACCAAACTAGCCAGCTTTACCACTGAATCAAATGCATT